>ONXY01000437.1 GCA_900321945.1 uncultured Eubacteriales bacterium
GGCGGCCGGCTTCAGATGAGGGGGAAACGGCGTGACTTTGAAGGAAAAGTGCCCTGTCCTTCATTTCGGAGACCTTGGCGACGAAAGAGGAAAACTGGTGGTCATAGAAGGAGCGCAGGCGGTTCCTTTTGAAATCAGGCGTGTTTTTTATATGTATGATTCCGATTCCTCCGTCGTCCGGGGACAGCACGCAAACAGAGAATCGGAATTTGTCCTGATCAATGTGGCCGGCAAAAGCAAAGTAAGGATTACCGACGGAAAAGAGCAGCTTGTCGTGGAACTCGACAGGCCGATGATGGGGGTGTATATCCCCAAAATGATCTGGAAGGACATGTATGATTTCTCGCCGGACTCCGTTCTGCTCGTTCTCGCCAGCACCCACTATGACGGTGAGGAATACATCAGGGATTATGACGAGTATCTGAAGGAAATGAATCCGCGCGGGTAACGGAGGGCGCTCTCCCGCGGATTCAGCGCTTTCACATACCGCCCGCCGTGAACCCGGACCGAGGTCCGGGTTTTTTTCTTTTGACGGAGCCGCCTCCTTTCTGATATAATCCGGGCATGGAACATGTCATTCTTCTGTCCTGTTTGAGGTGATGAAAATGAAAACCGACCGTCTGATCGCCATTCTGTCCGTCCTTCTGAATCATGAACAGATCACCGCGCCCGAGCTGGCAAAGCGGTTTGAGGTATCCCGCCGGACGATCAGCCGGGATATCGACGCGCTGAATCAGGCGGGCATTCCGATTGTGACGAGACAGGGAACCGGCGGCGGCATCCGGATCATGGACGGCTTCCGGATGGACCGGACGGCTCTGACGTCCCGGGAGATGCAGGCCATCCTTTCCGGGCTGAGAAGCCTGGACAGCGTCAGCGGAAGCGGGCAGTACAGGCTGCTGATGGAAAAGATCAGCCCCGGATCCTCCGGCGTGCTGCCCGGGGATCAGCATATTCTGATCGATCTCGCGTCCTGGTACAGGCCCGCCCTGACCGAAAAGATCGAGCTGCTTCACAGCGCCATCGAGCGGAACCGTCTGGTTCTGTTCCATTATCTTTCCCCGCACGGAGAAAGCGACCGCGCCGTGGAGCCCGCGCTGCTGATTTTTCAGTGGAGCAGCTGGTACCTGTGGGGATGGTGCCGGAAAAAGGAAGCTCCCCGGCTTTTCAAGCTGAACCGGATGGATTCCCTGAGAACCGGGGAGCCGTTTACCCCGCGGCGGATGGAGGCGCCGGACCTTTCCTCCTCCCGTGTTTTTCCGGAAAAGTACCGGGTCACCGCGAAGGTGAACGCGAAGTACAGATGGCGTCTGGCGGAGGAATACGGACCGGACTGCTACAGGATGACGCGGGACGGGGACTGCCTGTTTTCCGCCGGGTTCACGGACCGGGAGCAGGCGCTCGGCTGGATTCTTTCCTTCCAGGGGGACGCCGAGCTGCTGGAACCCGCCGAACTGCGGGAGGAACTGCGCAAAATCGGAAAAAAGATCCGACAGAATCACAAAACATGACATACAGATGGCACGTTTGATGCGATAAGCTGTTCCGGACGGCGGGAGGATTCCGCCGGGGAAAGGAAGAGAGCCGTGGCGTTTGACTTTAAGAAGGAATACCGGGAGCTTTATCTGCCGAAGGAAAGCCCGTCCGTCGTGACGGTTCCGCCCATGAATTTCATCGCGGTCCGCGGCAGCGGCGATCCGAACCGGGAGGACGGGGAGTACAGAAGGGCGGTCGGCCTTCTCTACGGAATCGCCTATACGATCAAAATGAGCAAAAAGGGGAATCACCCGATCGACGGATATTTTGATTACGTCGTTCCGCCGCTGGAGGGACTGTGGCGGCAGGAAGGCGTCAGCGGCGTCGATTACGGCCGGAAGGACGCCTTTCAGTGGATTTCGATGATCCGGCTGCCGGATTTTGTGACGGAGGACGATTTCATCCGGGCCGCCGGCGAGGCTTCGCGGAAAAAGAATGAGGATTTTTCGGACGTCCGGTTCTTCCGCTACGACGAAGGGCTGTGCGTTCAGTGCCTTCATACCGGCCCCTACGACGAAGAGCCGGAAACCGTCGGGCGGATGAACCGGTACATGGAGGAACAGGGATACGTCCCGGATTTCACGGACCGGCGGCTGCATCACGAGATCTATCTCAGCGATCCCCGGAAAACCGCTCCGGAGAAGCTCAGAACGGTGATCCGGCATCCGGTCCGACGGATCCGGCAGGGAGGAGGAGAAGCGGATGAAATACCCGTGGATTGACGAATACCTGAAGGCCAAACGCGGCGTGACGCAGGACCTGCAGGCGGAATGGAACTGGATCCGCTATCAGATCGGAGGGAAAATGTTCGCCGCCGTCCTGCTGGACGACGGCGACCGGCCCGTCTATATCAACCTGAAGCTGGAGCCGCTGGAGGGAGAGCTGATGCGGAGTCAGTATCCGGATATCATTCCCGGATACTACAGCAACAAGCGGCACTGGAATTCCGTCAAAGCGGACGGGGAGATCCCGGACGACCTGCTGAAGGACTGGCTGGACCGGTCCTATCAGCTGGTGCTGAAGGAGTTCAGCAGGCAGAAGCAGCGGGAAATCCTGGGCCTTTCCGTCTGCGGAACGGACTGCTCCGCCTGCCCGCTCCGCGGGAATCCGTGCGCGGGCTGCAGCGAGTCCCTCGGCAGGGTGTTTCACGCGCCGGAGGGAAAGCCCTGCGCCATTTACGCCTGCTGCGCCGGAAAGCACCGCTACGCCACCTGCGCCTCCTGCGGTCAGATTCCCTGCGGGATCTGGCAGGCCACCCGGGATCCGTCCATGACGGACGAACAGTTCCGGGAAAGCGTCGCCGCGCGGGTGTCGGCGCTGAAAAACGCCGGGGCGGTCTGAACCGCGGGAGGGGAACCGGCTTTCCGCAAGGCGGAACCGGATCCGGAGCCATGCCGGCCGGACGCCGTTCTTCGGGACGGCGTCTTTTTCGCTGCGGAAAACCGCCGGCCGCACGACAGGCTCCGGAGCTGAAAAAAAGGATCCGGTCCCGTTCGGGACCGGACCGCGGTTCAGAGACTTTTTCCCCGGACGAGGACGCTCCGGGAATAGCGGATGATCAGCAGGGTGGAGCAGAGAATCCAGCCGACGGGATAAGCCAGCGCGACGGCGATGAAACCGGCGCCGAGGGCTTTGGTCACCGCCAGATACACCTGGCGGAACGCGACGAAGGAAATCAGCATGATTACCGTGGGCATGGTCGCGTCCCCCACGCCGCGCAGCGCTCCCGCGTAGATCTGGTTGAAGCAGATGGCGAGATAAAAGGGCGTCACGATGCGGATGAAGCGCACCCCGTACCCGATCACATCCTCCTCGGGGGAAAAGACGGTCATCAGCGGCCTTGCCAGCGTGAATACCATCAGCCCCAGAACCGCCGTCGAGATGATGCTCATGAGCGTCGCGGTGCGCACGCCCTCCCGGGCCCGGCCGACCCGGCCCGCACCCCAGTTCTGGCTGACGAAGGTGGTCGAGGACATGCTGATGCTCTGCACCGGGATCAGGGCGAAGGCGTCGATCTTGCCGTACACCCCGTACCCGGCCATGCATGCGGATCCGAAGTAGTTGATATAGGACTGGACGAAGACGTTGGAGAAGGCCGTAATTGCGGACTGAATGCTGCTGGGCAGCCCGATCCGGAGAATCTGCCGCAGGGAGTTCCGGTCCACGCGGACCTTCCGCCAGCGGATGCCGTAGTTTCCCTTTTCCCGGCTCAGGGTGATCAGAATCAGAACCGCGGACAGAATCTGCGACAGAACGGTCGCGAGGGCCACGCCCTCCACCTTCATGCCGAAAACCAGCACGAAGAGAAGATCCAGGCCGGTGTTCAGAAGCGCCGAAAGAATCAGAAAATAGAGCGGCCTCCGGGAATCGCCGACGGCGCGCAGCACGCCGCTGCCGAGATTATAGAACAGAATGCCCGAAACGCCCGCGAAATAGATGGCCAGATAGGCGGCGGACTCCCCGATCACGTCGTCCGGCGTCTGCATGAACCGGAGCATGGGCATGATCACGAGCTGCCCCGCCGCCGTGCAGATCAGGCTCATCAGGAACGTGAGCGCCACGGTCGTATGAACCGCCCGGCTGAGCCCGTCGTCGTCGTGAGCCCCGTACCGCTGGGAAATCACCACGGACGCGCCGGTGGCAAGACCCGCGCAGAATCCCACGACGGTGTTGATGATCGGCCCGGTGGATCCCACCGCGGCCTGCGCCTGCTTTCCGACGAACTGCCCAACCACCAGCGTGTCCACCGTATTGTACAGCTGCTGGAACAGCAGGCCGACCGCCGTCGGAACCGAGAAGCGGATCAGATGCAGCCAGATATTCCCTTCGGTCATATCCGAATCCATACGGGCCATCAAACCGCCTCTTTCCCGAAATCTTTTCCATGTCCATTATCCACATCCGGACCGATTACGCAAGAGGAAATCCCGGGCAATAAAAAACCTATTGACATATAGGGTAAAAGGGTGTAAAATCCGGCCATCACGAACGCAAAGGAGACGCCGGGATGAGGATTTACGCGGACCACGCCGCGACGACCGCCATGAGCGAGGCGGCCATAACAGCCATGACCCGCTGCATGCGGGAGGAATACGGAAACCCGTCCAGCCTGTACAGGCTCGGACAGCAGGCGAAGGAAACGCTGGAGAAGGCGCGGGCGGAAATCGCCGGGCTGATCGGCGCGGAACCCCGTGAGATCTTTTTCACATCCGGCGGGAGCGAGGCGGACAACCAGGCGATCCGCTCGATGGCGCTGGCCGGAAGGAAAAAGGGGAAGAACCATATCGTCTCCACCGCCTTCGAGCATCACGCGGTGCTGCATACCCTGGAACAGCTGAAGGACGAGGGGTTCGAGGTCACGCTGCTGGACGTGCATGAAAACGGCGTCGTCCGTCCGGAGGAGGCGGAGGCCGCGATCCGTCCGGAGACCTGCCTGGTGACCGTGATGTACGCCAACAACGAGATCGGAACGATCCAGCCCGTCCGGGAGATCGGAGCGGTCTGCAGAAAGCACGGCGTTCCGTTCCATACGGACGCGGTTCAGGCCGTGGGTCCGCTGGCCGTAGACGTTCGCGCGGACAATATCGACCTGCTTTCCGCCTCGGCCCACAAATTCCACGGGCCGAAGGGCGTCGGATTCCTTTACGCCCGGAAGGGCCTCCCGCTCCGGCCGCTGATCAGCGGCGGCGCGCAGGAAAGCGGAAAGCGCGCCGGCACGGAGAACCTGCCCGGAATCGCCGGCATGGCCGCGGCCCTGAAGGAAAGCGCCGCGGAGCGCGAAGCGGAGGCCGTGCGGCTGACCGCGCTGAGGGACAGGCTGATCTCCGGCCTGAAGGAAATCCCCCACTCGGCCCTGAACGGGGACGCGGAAAAGCGGCTGCCCGGCAACGTCAGCTTCTGCTTCGAGGGAATCGAGGGAGAATCCCTGCTGCTTCTGCTGGATGAGAAGGGGATCAGCGCTTCCTCCGGCAGCGCCTGCACTTCGGGCTCCCTGGATCCCAGCCATGTGCTTCTGGCTATCGGCCGCGTGCACGACGTGGCCCACGGCTCCCTGCGGCTGACCCTGGGGCGGGAAAACACGCCGGAAGACGTGGAATACATCATTTCCGCCGTGAAGGACGTCGTCGCGTACCTGCGCGGCTTCTCGCCGGTCTGGCGGGATCTGCAGAGCGGAAAAACACCCTTTATTCTTTAATCCCGGAGGTAAAACAGATGGCACTGTACAGCGAAAAAGTCATGGATCATTTCCTTCATCCCCGGAACGTGGGCGTCATCGAGGACGCGAACGCCGTCGGAGAGGTCGGCAACGCGAAATGCGGCGACATCATGAAGATGTATCTGAAGATCGAGGACGGCGTCGTTCAGGACGTAAAGTTCGAGACCTTCGGCTGCGGGAGTGCGATTGCCTCCAGCTCCATGGCCACGGAAATGATCAAGGGCAGGCCGGTCTCGGAAGCGATGAACCTGACCAACAAGGCCGTCGCGGAGGCGCTGGACGGGCTCCCCGCCCACAAGATCCACTGCTCCGTTCTCGCCGAGGAGGCGATCAAATCGGCGCTGGAGGATTACAGCCGCAGGCAGGGAGAGGCTTCTCCCGCCGCTCCGGCGGAATGAACGGACGGCCCGCGGCCGCAGCGGACAAAAAAACGAAGGGACGCGATGATCCGCCCCCTTCGTTTTTTGTTGCGCTCCGGCCGCAGGCCGGCGGAAAAATCAGAGGATTCCGCCGGATTCCTCTTCCGGCCTCTCCTCCCCGTTCATTTCGCTGAAAAGCTCGATCTCCTCCCCCAGCGGCCCCGTGCAGAACGCGATTCTTGCCCGGAGCGGCGGGTCGGACGGGACGACGAGATCCTTCGGGCCCAGAAAAACGGTGTATCCGGCGTCCCGGATCCGGGCCGCATAACCGTCCGCGTCGTCCACGCTCAGCGCCAGGTGGCGGATCGCGCCTTTCCGCTTTATTCCTTCGCCGGTGCGGAAGATTTCGATCAGCCC
>ONXY01000436.1 GCA_900321945.1 uncultured Eubacteriales bacterium
AATCAGTTTGGAGGAGTATCTATATGAGCAAAGGTATTGTGAAATGGTTCAACAACCAGAAGGGTTACGGCTTTATTTCCGACGAAAAAGGCAATGACGTTTTCGTGCATTACACCGGCCTGAACATGGAAGGTTTCAAGACCCTCGATGAGGGCGCGGAGGTTGAATACGATGTCGTCGACGGCGCCAAGGGCCCGCAGGCGACCAACGTGACTGTCCTCAAGTAAAGAAGTATCAGGTCAGAACCGATATAGATTCTGGAGGCCGCTCCCGGAAGGGAGCGGCTTTTTTATCTCAGTGGGGGTCTGATCTCCCGCTGAGATAAACGCTCCGCGGGATGCGCACGCGCGCGGTATGGAAGGAGTTGCCTGACGGCAGCCCGCGCGCGGCGCGCAAGTCCCGCAAGCGGGACTTGAATGTTTCAGGAAGGCTGCTCCCTGAGCTTGAGCTTGTACAGAAGCTGATACAGGTACGTAAGAGCGCGCTCCTCCTCACCCAGGTCAAGAGCTTCCTTTTCCGCGTAGTCCGGACCTTTTTTAATATCCTTCCGGAAGACCGCGACCGTTTCGTCAAGGGGTCCGGGCAGCGGCAGAAAGTCTCCTTCTTTCCGGATACATGCTGTCTCCTTTGTCGCCTGGACCCGGGAAGACGGATCCACGAACGTTCCGACGCTTTTGTGGATCGCCGTATCCTCCAGCGGGAGATAATAGTAATCTTTGTAATTGTCGAAATAGTGCGCTAATAATGCGTGAAGGATCGGTACAGATACAGTAAGGGCCGTACCATCCCCGGAAAGGATGATGCCGTTTTCCGCCTCCGTCCGGAACGGCACCGGCAGGCGGCTCCCGCTTTCAAAGGAAAGGATGACCGCGCCGTTTTCTTCCGTCAGGCCCCGCATCTGGAAGCTGCCCTCTGAAAAGTCCTTTACGCTGAGGATGGACAAAAGCTGCGGCAGCGCTGTCAGATCCTCTTCATTGTGGAGGAGGAGCCGCTGGAGGACTGCGGTCTCCGGATTTAAGAGATATTGTTCATAGAGTTCCGCCGCCTGTTTCCCGGAGAGATCGTCGAGCCGTCCGACTCCCAGGGCCAGTTCCAGGGCCCGGCGGTTCAGGGCGCCCCCGAGCAGTGCTTTATAGGGACGCGCTGCCTGGTAGAGATCGAGACTTGTCATCTGGAGAAAGGGGTGGCCGATCCCGTAGTGCGAGGAGCACTCCATGAGGAAGGGCAGGTCAAAGCGGTTGCCGTTGAAATGCACCAACGTCCGGAATCCTTCGGCGAAACGGAAAAAATCCCGGAGGATCTCTTCTTCGGCGGAGAGACTGTCGGCAAGCCACTGCCGCAGTATCCAGCCTTCTTCCGGGCTGTAGGTCATGGCACCGATGAGCCAGATCCGGGAATTCCGGGGGGAGAGTCCTGTCGTTTCGATGTCGAGGAACAGGAAATCCTCCGGTTTCCCAAGTTTTCGGAAAGGGTAGGCAGCCGCGGCGGCCTCCGGACGGGTAAACAACTGCATGGTTCACTCTCCTGTCTTGCGCTGTCCGGCCTGATCCGGACCGCTTCAAATCTCAGTATACACCTTCTGCCCTTGTTTTAAAAGAATTCAGGAAAGGGGCGTGTCTTGAAGAAGAGACCGGTAGTATGGTAGAATCACAGGGACAGTTTACGTAAACCAAATGCGGCCGGGCGGAAACGCCGGCAGCGGGAGTGATATGATTTCATATATTAAAGGAATCCTTCAGGAAACCGGAGACGGACTGGTGGTCGTCGAAACGGGGAGCGGCGTCGGTGTGAACATCCGCGTTCCGCTGTCCGTCCTGGAAAATCTGCCGCGGACCGGGGAGGAAGTGCTTGTCTATACATATCTGAAGGTGACGGAAGACGCCCTCACACTGTATGGTTTTCTGACCCGCCAGGACCTTGAGATCTTCCGCCGGCTCATCAATGTCAGCGGGATCGGTCCGAAAGGCGCACTGTCCATCCTGTCGGTCATGGCGCCGGACGATCTGAGACTCGCGATCGTGACCGGCGATGCGAAGAGCATCGCAAAGGCGCCGGGGATCGGTCCGAAGACCGCACAGCGCCTCATTCTGGAACTGAAGGAAAAGATCTCCCTGGAGGAGATGAGCTACAGGACCGGAGACGGCGGGAGAGCGGCTTCCCGCGGCGCCCAGGCGCCGTCCGCGGTACAGGATGCCATCGAAGGACTGGTGCAGCTGGGGTATTCGCTCCAGGAGGCGGGAAAGGCCGTCCGGAGCGTGGAACAGGGAGACACGATGGACAGCGGCGCGCTTCTGAAAGCCGCTCTCAAGACCTTCCGCCTGTGAAGAAAGGGGCTGACAAGGCAGTATGGAACACAGGATCATCACTACGGAGGTCGCTCCGGAAGAAGCAAAGCTGGAGCAGCATCTGAGACCTCAGCTCCTGAAAGACTATATCGGGCAGGAGAGGATCAAATCTGAACTGAAGATCTACATCGACGCGGCGAAGGCCAGGAAGGAAGGCCTGGACCATGTCCTGTTCTACGGTCCCCCCGGCCTCGGCAAGACGACATTGTCCGTGATCATCGCGAACGAGCTTGGGGTGAACCTGAAGATCACATCGGGACCGGCGATCGAAAAGCCGGGAGAGATCGCGGCCATATTAAGCGGGCTTCACGAGGGTGACGTGCTGTTCGTGGATGA
>ONXY01000435.1 GCA_900321945.1 uncultured Eubacteriales bacterium
GCAGTCGCCGAATTTCCCCAGGTATTCGTACTCGATATGGCAGGAATACAGGGACGGAACGGGCCTGATCATCTCAAAGGGATCGCCGTCCCCGTCCGTGCCGCGCACCGAAAAGCCGTCCATGTTATGCCGCAGCTTTCCCTCGCCCAGAAGGATAAAGCGCTTCGCATTCGGAAGGGAGCGCACCGTGACCGGAAGTTCTCCCGAATCGTAGGTTCCCGACTCCACTTCCGCCCGGACGTTCGCGCGCTCCCATTCGTACCAGTCCGGGATATGCGGAAACTCCGTCTCTCCGGATTCGGCGCGGAGCTCTCCCAGCTCCGTATACTGCCAGCGCTTCCCGCAGGCGCGGCAGAACAGCGCCGTTCCTTCGGAGGCCATGCGGTATTCGGTTCCGCAGGCAGGGCACTGATACAGCACTTTCTCCAGCCCTTCGGCACGCTTTTTATATCTGACGCGGATGCCGCGCGCCTTCTGCCAGGCGTAATCATCGTACTGAAACGCGGCGGTCAGGCGGGCGTTGATCTCTTCCGGAGAAGCCGCCTCCAGCTCCTCCGGCGTGAACTGCAGGGTCATTTCCGCCTCCGTCGGCCGGACGCCGCGCTTATGCAGATTCCAGAACGGGGAGTCGATATGATGCCCGTGGCAGATCAGCGTGACCACGGGGACGCGCAGAAATCTGCACAGCGTTCCGAGAGAGGCGGGCAGAACCGCCGTCGTGCCGCAGAGCGAATAGCGCGCTTCCGGATAGATCATGCAGATATCGCCGTTCTGAACGACGCGCCGGATCTGGCGGACCAGCATTACGTCGTTGGTGAACTTGCGCTTGCAGATGCAGCCGACGCCGCGCAGAAGCTTCTCGCGGCCGATGAAACCGTCGATGGCCACGATCGGGTTGGCGCGATGGGGGAAAATGGCCGTCATCGCCACCTTGAAGTCAAAAAACGCGTTGTGGTTGCAGAGCAGCACATAGGGCGGCTTCAGGCCTTCCGTCCGCGTCTTTGTGATTTTTGTCCGGTGCAGCAGCACGTCCGGCACGCTCAGAAGAATCGTAAGCGGACGCAGATACCAGGCGGTGCGCTTCGGCGGCGCCTTCATATCGAACCGTTCCAGAGCCTGCTGATTCATCCCATCCCCCCTGACGCCGCGTCCGTCAGGCGGACGGGGCTTTTCTGCTTTTCAGAACGTCTTCATACGCCCGGAGCATATTTTCCACGAAATGCCGGTCGCTGAACTCATCCGCTCTCCGCGCGGCCGCTTCTCCCATCCGGTCCCGCAGCGCCCGGTCCCGGAGTATCTCCGCGACATGCCCGGTGAATTCGGATTCGGTCCGGAAAGTATACCCGTTGACCCCGTTCTCCAGCACGCCGAGCAGACTGGCGTCCTCCCGGCAGACCAGCGGCAGACCGCAGGACATCGCCTCCAGGTAGGACATGCTGTGAACCTCGAAAACGGAGGCGGAGACAAAAACGTCTCCCATGGCGTAATACCTGTACACCTCGTCGGGCGGAATCCGGCCCGTGAAGGTCACGCGGTCTTTCAGCCCGCTGTCCGCGGCATATTTCTCCAGCCGTTTCCGGTCCGGCCCGTCGCCCACGATCAGCAGCTGCGCCTCCGGCAGCTCCCGGATCAGGGAGGGAAGGAACCGCAGGATCTCCATGATGTTCTTTTCCCGGCTGACGCGCGTGATCATCACCAGGGTGAAGCCGTTGTCCTTCAGGCCCCACTGCCTGAAAAGCTCCGCTTTTTCCGCGGGGGACACGGGCTTCCGGTACCTCTCCAGCCGGATGCCGTTGGGAACCAGAACGATCCTGTCGGTCACGGAGAGAAGCTGCGGAAAGGACCGGGCTTTTTCCGACGGAACCGTTACCGCGGCCGCGTTCCGGTAGAACCGCTTTCCGATCGCGTTCATGAGCCCGCGTACGGGCGGCGTCTCATGAAAACGGCCGAAGGCATAGTACGCGTAATCCGTATGCACCGTCATGACAAGCGGCGCCTCCGCTCCGGCGGCGACGGCGCGGGCCATCCGGGCGACGGTGCCCTCCGTGTGCAGGTGAACCAGATCCGGCTTCCAGCGGATCAGCTCGTCCAGAAGGGGATCGGAACGGATCAGGCTGAAACGGACGTCGGGATACACATGGGAGGGATGCGAACCGATCAGATAACAGTTTCCCTCCCGGCGGGATTTTCCGCAGTCGGACAGCGTGAGGACCTTCACCTCATGGCCGAGACCGCGCATCCCGTTCTCCAGAACGGTCACCACGTTGGCAACGCCGTTGGTCGAAAAATGGTAAGCATCCGATGCGAGGAGTATTTTCATTCAATGAACCTCTTCTTCAATACGCGGATTTCCGTACGAAGCGCCGGTCCGAACCGGCGTTCCGCTCCGGGGCGCTTTCGCGGCTCTTCGATCCGCCGGGTCAGTCGTAACGCTCGTCGATCACGCGCTTCGTTTTCTTTTCACTCCGGGGCAGCAGACCGTTTTCAACCACCTTGACCAGGGGCGTAAAGCCGATGACGCTCTTGACCTTCGCGGCGACGCGGCCCGCCAGATCCATGAAGTCCACGGAGCCGTTCGTCTCCACATAAATCCGCATGGTATCCTTTCCGTCCAGATGGGAGATGCGGATCTGGTACTCGCTGCTGACCTCGGGGAAGGACTGCAGGATTTCCTCAATCTGGCTGGGGAACACGTTGACGCCCTTGATCTTCATCATGTCGTCGGTGCGGCCCATGATGGTGTCCAGGCGGGGGAAACGGCTTCCGCAGGGGCATTCGCCGGGAATGATGCGGGACAGGTCGTGGGTGCGGTAGCGGATCAGCGGCGCGCCCTCCTTGACCAGCGTGGTGATGACGATCTCACCCATTTCTCCGTCCGGCACGGGCCGGAGGGTCTGCGGATCGATGATCTCGATATAAAGATAATCATCCCAGCAGTGCATGCCGGTATTGTATTTGCAGTTGATCCCGATGCCGGGGCCGTAGATCTCGGTCAGACCGTAAATATCGTACAGCTCGATGCCCAGGCCTTCCGCAATGCGCCGGCGCATTTTCGCGCTCCAGCGCTCGGACCCGATGACGCCCTTCTTCAGCCGGATTTTATTCTTAATCCCGCGCTTCTCGATCTCTTCCGTCAGCAGCAGGGCGTAGGAGGAGGTGGAGCACAGCACGGTCGAGCCCATATCCTGCATCATCTGCAGCTGCTTTTCCGTGTTGCCGGGGCCCATGGGAATCACCATCGCGCCCAGTTTTTCCGCGCCGTTCTGGAAACCGATGCCGGCGGTCCAAAGACCGTAGCCGGGAGTGACCTGAATGCGGTCCATGGGCGTGATGCCGGCGAACTCATAGCAGCGGGCAAACATGACCGCCCAGTCCTCCACGTCCTTCGCGGTGTAGGGGATAATCACGGGCAGACCGGTCGTGCCGGAGGAGGAGTGAATGCGGACGATGTCCTTTTCCGGGGCGGTCATCAGGCCCAGCGGATAGGCGTCCCGCAGGTCGCTTTTTTCGGAGAAGGGCAGCTGTTCGAATTCTTCGGGGCTGTTTACGGAGCTGATGCCCGCCTCTTCGAGCTTTTTGCCATAGAAGCTTCCGGCGGAGCGGAGCGCCTCGATCTGATGGTTCACCTGTGCCAGCTGTTCCGGAGAAATACGCATGTTTCTTTCCTTCTTTCTGTCTTTTTATGCGGGATTACAGATTCCGGCCGGCCCATGCCAGCGCGCGGAAATTGAGCTCGTGGAATCTTTCGGGGATTCTCCGCAGGACCGCGGAACGGATTTCGTCTTCCGTAAGCCCCAGCGCGCCGCTCTTCAGCGCCGCGCCGAGAAGTATCAGATTGAGAACCTTCGGGGATCCCACGTCCCGCAGAGCCGATTCGGCGTCCACCACCATCAGGTTCCGGACGTGAGCCCGCAGAAAACGGATCATTTCCTCCGCCGAATAGGAAGAGCCGCCGAGGGTGGCCGTGACCGGCATCACAGGACGGGAGGAGACCACGATCTGGCCGCCTTCCTTCAGATAAGGCAGCATACGCACCGCCTCGCCGGGTTCGAAGGCCAGAATCAGATCCGCCTCTCCCCGGGCGATCATCGGGGAATACACGCCTTCGCCCAGCCGCAGATGGCTGAAAACGCTGCCGCCCCGCTGAGCCATTCCGATGGTTTCGGCGCTCATGACGGGCACGCCCTTTTCCATGGCCGCGTCGGAAATCAGCCGGGAAGCCAGAACGGTCCCCTGGCCGCCCACGCCGCACAGCACGATGTCCTTACGCATGAGGCTCACCTCCCTGAATCGCATGCACCGGGCAGATCCGCGCGCACAGGCCGCAGCCGGCGCACTGGGCGGGATCCGCCGCCGCCTTTCCGTCCGCGAAGGTCAGCGCGGGGCAGCCGAGCTCCCGGACGCACTTCCTGCATCCGACGCATAAGGCGGGATCCACGGTTACCCGCCCCTGCGGCTTCGAGAGCACCACGCAGGGGGAGCGGAAGATCACGGCCTTGACGCCCGGCAGGTCCGCGATGCGCCGGACCGTTTCCACCGCGAGGGCGTGATCCAGAGGATCCACGGTCTCAACCGTCTCCACGCCCACGCCGCGCAGCGCGCTCTCAATGCTCACCCGTCCGCCGGCGTTTCCCATCATGGTTATCCCGGTGCCGGGATGGGGCTGGTGTCCCGTCATGGCGGTGGTGGAATTGTCCAGCACGATCAGCGTGAAATCCGCTCTGTTGTACACCGCGTTGACAACGCCCGGAAGCGCGGAGGCGAAGAACGTGGAGTCGCCCACGAAAGCGAAACAGGAGGTTTCCCCGTCGAGATGATTCACCGCCTGGGCGATGCCGAGACCCGCGCCCATGCACAGGCAGGTGTCGACCATGTCCAGGGGCTGCGCGTTGCCCAGCGTGTAGCAGCCGATATCGCCGCAGAAGATGGTCTTCCGGCCTTTCATGGCCTGTTTGACGGCGTAGAAGGAAGCCCGGTGGGGACATCCGGCGCACAGCACCGGAGGGCGGACCGGCAGGGGCGGCAGCTCCGGCACGGCCCGCGCGGGAAGGCTTACGCCCAGGAAGGACGCCAGGGCGGAGAGAACGCCGTCCCGGGTGTTTTCTCCGGCGGCGGGCATATGACCGGTCTGCCTGCCGAAAATCTTCGTTTTCAGACCGTATTTGCCGCAGACGTAGATCAGATTCCGCTCAAGGACGGGATCCAGCTCCTCCAGACAGAGCACCTCGTCCAGATCCCGCAGGAAGCGGACCGCGGCCTCCTCCGGGAAGGGAAAGGGAACCCCCACCTTGAACAGCGGCGTTTCGCCCAGTTTCTTCCGGGCTTCCATGGCGTAGGTAAAGCTGATGCCGGAGGCGGCTACGCCCTTCTTCGCGCCGGGGGCGCCGGGAAAAACCGGGTTAAGGGGGCTGCCCGAAAGCACGGCGCTCAGCTCCGCGTTGCGTTTTTCAATTTTCAGATGGTTCTGAAAGCTGAGCCGGGGGAAGATGACCCAGCGGCCGGAATCCTTCACGAACCCTTCGGGAACGTTTCTGTAATACTCCTCCGGATCCTTCACCTGAATGGAGGCGTATCCGTGGGAAACCCGGGTGGTGGGCCGCAGGATCACGGGGGTCTGATACTTTTCGGAAAAATCAAAAGCGGCCAGGATCATATCGTAGGCTTCCTGAGCGGAGGAGGGATCGAACACCGGCGCCTTGGCGAAGGCGGCGAAAGTGCGCGTGTCCTGCTCGGTCTGGGAGGAGATGGGGCCGGGATCGTCCGCCGCGAGCACGACCAGGCCGCCCTTTACGCCGATATAGCTCAGGCACATGAAGGGATCGGACGCCACGTTCAGGCCCATCTGTTTCATGGTCACCAGCGCCCGGGCTCCGGAATAAGCCGCGCCGCCGGCGATTTCCATGGCTGTTTTCTCATTGACCGACCATTCCACGTATACGTTTCCGGGCCGGCGCTTCGCCACCGTTTCCAGCACCTCGGTACTGGGCGTACCGGGATAACCGCAGACCAGGTTCACCCCGGCGGCGATCGCGCCGAGCGCGATGGCTTCGTTTCCCATCAGGAATTCACGATGCAAAAGGTTTCCCTCCTTCATGGAACGGATTCCGTATTCCGACGGCGGAGCCGCCGTTTTTTTCGATTTCCGCGCGGGTTTCCGGATTCCTCCCCGCGGCGCGTCCGGAAAGCGCCGGCCGAAGGATGCGCGGTCAACTTTTATATTGTATCACCGGAACGCCGTCCCAACAAGAGCGTTTCGGGTCCGGCGCGGAGAAAGTTTCGGGTCCGGCGCGGAGAAGGCGCAGCCGGACACGCGGTCCGCGAAAGCGGA
Source organism: uncultured Eubacteriales bacterium (assembly GCA_900321945.1). The sequence goes on from ONXY01000435.1 coordinate 6,329, forward strand.
CGGCCGATCCGGACACGGCCGCAGCCGGCCTTGACTCGGAACCCGCCGGGGAGTAGAATAAAATGGAACAGTCCTCTGCAAAAACAAGGTTCCGCACCCTGCCCGCGGCGGCGCGGCCCGGTTCCGGAAGGCCGGACACGGCGTCGGAGAAACGGAGTGAAACGATGGAGATAAAAGATTCGTTCCAGGTTTATCTGAAAAAGGAAATCGACAAGGTTAAGGGAACCTACTATCCGGTTCACGCGGGTTTTCTGAAACGCGCGTTTATCAAATGGACAAAGCACAGAAAACTGCATCCGAACCCGAACGACGAGTTCTGCCTTCCTGAAGTGGGCCCGAGCTACGGAATCATTTCCCGATACGAAGAGGAATACCGGCAGGTCCGGGACTTTCCGGGAGACATCGCCTTCATAAAAGACGGGGTCAGGGAACCGCTTGAGGTTGAAAAAACCCGTCCCGAAGGATATATGATCCTGAACGGACATCACAGATGGGCCGCGGCGTACCGGGCCGGGGTTGATAAGATGCCCATTCATATCATAGACATGACCCAGGAGAAGGACATTCGCAAAATGCTGCGGAACAGCAGAAACAGAAGACGGGCGGTGCTGGACCTGGACGAGGTCGTGCTGCGCCCGGAGGACGACCCCTGCCTTGAAAAACCGCTGCCGTTTCCGATAAACCGGATTTACAGGGAAAGGATCCGGCTCGGCGTGCCCGCACTGTTTCATATGCTGCGGCAGCAGGGCTGGGATGTGTGGGTCTATACCGCGCGGATCTGCTCTCTCGGGTACATTAAGCATCTGCTCCTGCATTATCATACGCCGGTTACCGGCATCGTGACCGGGACCGCCCGGAAAGGCCCGCCCGGTTCCGACACCATGAAGGAGATGGAGGAACTGCTGAAGACAAAGTACGACGCAATGATGCACATTGACGGTTCCATGGTTCTCTGCACATACACGGGCTCCCGGCGTTACGAGCAGTACCCGCTGAGCGGAAGCCCCCGGACATGGTCCCGGGAAGTCATGGAAATAATCGAAAAGAGAAAACGGCATGAGCAGAATTAAAGATTCCGGGAAGATGCGGGTGTCCTTCGATCTGGACGAGGTTCTGTTCGTTTCTCCGAACACGCACAAGACGGAACCCATGCTTCCTTTTCCCCTTAACAGGATCTTCAGAGAGCGGCTCCGGCTCGGAACCCCCGAGCTGATCAACGAGCTGCAGAAGATGGGCTACGAGGTCTGGGTATATACCTCGTCTTTCCGCTCAGAACGGTATATCCGCCGGCTGTTCCGCCATTACGGCGTGCGGTTTGACGGAATCGTAAACGGAACGCGGCATCTGAAGGAGGTTCAGCGGGACAATAAGACCGTTCTGCCGCAGAAGATGCCGACCCGCTAC
>ONXY01000433.1 GCA_900321945.1 uncultured Eubacteriales bacterium
GAAGGACGCCTTCTCGGCGAACCAGGCCCTGCTGGACAGCTTCACGGGGAAATCCGGAAAGAACCGGCTGGTGTGGACGATGGACGCAAAGGAGGAAATCACCGTCAACGGCCCGGCTGAAGTCCATCTCCGGATCAGCGCGGAGAATCCGGACGCGAAGATCCTGACAGTGGGCGCCGTGCTGGTGGATTACTGCCGGAAGCCCTTCCCTTGCTACGACACCGGGTATATCGGGGTTCTGGATCAGGAAATTCTGGAGGAAAACGGCGTGAACCGCGGCGCGTACGTTCCCGCGTATTCCCTGGCCCGGTGGAAGCCCCGGGACCGGAACCGCTCCGTCATCGCCTTCGGAAGCATGGATCTGCGCAACCCGGAAGCGGGATACGAGCCGCGGACCGCCGTCCGGACGGACACGCCCGTCGGTCCGGGAATCTGGTATGATTACACGCTTTACCTGCAGCCGGGTTACTATACCGTACAGAAAGGCCACAGGCTGGAGCTCTACATCGTTCCTTTCTGCGGCGGAAGCACCGAGTATCCGTGGACCGAGGGCAAGACGGAGGAGACGCTGCGGGAATACGGCCTCGATCCGGCCGGCGTGGCTCCCGTAACCCGGAACTATGCCTTTACCGTGGACAACGCCGCGAGCTGGGCGGATCTGCCGGTCGTCCGGAAATAAAGCCCCGCCGGGAGCTCCCCGGAACGCGGGACGCCGGGCATGATGATTCTGTTGCGGAAAAGCGGAAAATCAGGTATACTTGCATCGACGGAAAGTTCATACGGCGACCCGACAAAGGAAAGGAGCTGTCCCCATGAAGAAACTTTTTTCCCTTATCCTGTCCCTGATCCTGGCGTCCGTGTTTGTGCTGCCCGCGATGGCGTACACGGCCGGCGTCTATACGGGAGAAGGCCAGGGCAACAACGGACCTGTCAAAGTGGAAGTAACCTTTTCGGAAGACCGGATCACGGACATTCAGGTGACTGAGCATGCCGAAACCCCCGGAATCTGTGAACCCGCGATGGAAAGGATTCCCGCCGCGGTCCTTGAATCGCAGAGCCTTGCGGTGGATGCCGTCTCAGGCGCCACCAATTCCTCCCGCGGCATTCTGGCCGCCATCGAGGACGCCGCGGTTCAGGCCGGCGCGGATGTGGAAGCCCTGAAGGCTCCCGCCGCGGCGGCGGAAGACGGCGCGGAGAAGGAAGCCCGGGAAGTGACGACGGACGTGCTGGTGGTCGGCGGCGGCGTTGCCGGCTTCGCGGCGGCCCTGTCCGCCCGGGAGCAGGGCGTGGACGTGATCATCATTGACAAGATGCCCGCCGTGGGCGGCACGACCAACCTGGCCGGCGGTCTGCTGGTCTGCGTGGGCAGCGAACTGTACAAAGGCCTGAATATGGAAGCCGACAGTCTGGAATCCGTCCTGGAATACTGGAAGGTGCGCCAGTCCCGCAGCGGCGTCGACAGCGGATATCCGGACTGGAGCCGGCTGGAGAATGTGCTGGCGGACACCGGCAAAACCGTTGACTGGCTCGTTTCCAGCGGCGTGACCTTCGGCGCGGAGCCCTACGCCGGGTCTCCCGCCTATCCCGTTGCCGCCGCGGACGGCGGCGGATCCGGGCTGATTCAGATGGAGCTGGCCTCCGCCGAGGCCCGCGGCATCCAGGTCATCACCGAGTGCAAAGCGACCGGGCTGATCCTGGACGACGCCGGCGCGGTCGCCGGCGTTAAGGCCGAAACCGCGGACGCCGACGTGATCTTCCGCGCGAAGTCCGTCATCCTGTGCACGGGCGGTATTTCCCAGAATCCGGAACTGGTGGAAAAGTATTCCCCCAAGCTGACCCGCGCGGGGCTGATCCCCACCAGTGCCGTCAGCCATACCGGCGACGGATTCCTGATGGCCCTGGAAGCCGGGGCCGGTACCTTTGACGTATTCGCCACGCCGCTGTTCGGCACGATGGTGGATCCGCGGCTGGCGATGCTGACCGACACCGCGCCCCTGACGATCTTCGCGCAGCTGGGCGTGAACGCGGACGGCGTGCGCTTCGCCGATGAAGCCGCCGCCGCCGGCTGGGATGTTTACGATCATACCGCTTCCGACATGATCCAGAACGGCCGGGCGCCCTTCTGGTACATCTACGATTCCTCCGATCCCGCCGTTGCGGAAGTCCTGGAAGCCGGCGTGCCCGGCGGCATCGTGGCGAAGGGTGAAACCATCGAAGAGCTGGCGCTGAACATGCACGTGTACACCGCCGCGCTGAAAGACACCTATGAGAAATACTGCGGAGCCGTGGCGGAAGGCACCGACGCGGAATTCGGAAAAGCCGCCCCCTTCCTGAAGGCGATCGACAAGGCCCCCTTCTACGCGGTGAAGGTTTATCCCACCACCTTCGGTTCCTCCGGCGGCGTAACGACGACGGAAGACGGCCGCGTAACCCGGCAGGACGGCACGGTGATCCCCGGTCTGTACGCCGCGGGTGAAATGAGCAACCGTTACTTCTACAACGAGAATTATGTCCTCGCCGCGTCCCTGGGCCTGTATTCGACCATGGGCCGCCGCGCGGGCAGCGCCGCGGCGCAGGACGCGCTCGCAAAGTAATTCTTTCCCCGTCGGACACAGCGGAGGGCGCCGGCGGAAGCCGGCGCCCCTGACTGTGGGCGGACTCCGGGGAATATTCCGTCCCTGAAGCCGGGAAGGCCGCCCCGGCTTTGCCTTTTAAATGAATTCAGTTTCAGCGCGGGAGGCTTCGGATGCACCGCAACTTTCTGTTCGATCTCGATCAGACGCTCCTTGATTTTCACGCTTCCGAATATAAAGCGCTCGGCATCGTCCTGAGGGCGAACGGTCTCCCCTTCTCGGATGAGATTTACCGGGCGTTTAAGGCATACAACAAGTCCCTCTGGCTGGAGCTTGAAAAAGGGACCATTTCAAGAACGGAACTCTTTACGAAGCGGTTTCAGGATGTTTTCAGCCGGTGCGGAGGAGAGGCGGCCGGGCTCGATCCCCTGAAGATCAACGGCGATTTCATCCGGACGATGTCCGTAAACGGCGTGCTGATGAGCGGCGCGCTGGAATTTGTCAGGAAAGTAAAGGAAAACATCCCGGACGCGAGGATTTATATCGCCTCCAACGGCGCGGCCGTAAATGCGAAAGGCCGGATCGCTTCCACAGGTCTCGACCGGTATATTGACGGTTTGTTTATCAGCGAAGACATGGGCGTGGCAAAACCCGACGCGGCGTTCTTCGATTTTTGCCTGGAGCGGATCGGAGATCCGAAATCCTCATGCATCATGATCGGCGATTCGCTTTCCTCGGATATGCTCGGCGCGAAAAACGCGTCCCTGGATTCCGTCTGGTTCATGCCGTCCGGAAACGTCGCGGAGGCGGTGACGGCATACGGTATCACCTTCTGCGCCTCTTCCTTTGATGAACTGTATGAAGTTCTCCGGAAGTGGTCGTCCACTGTAAA
>ONXY01000432.1 GCA_900321945.1 uncultured Eubacteriales bacterium
GCCTTGAGGTCGCCGTAAATCTTTGAAACGTTCTTCAGTTCCAGCAGACTCATTCTGTTACTCTCCTTTCAGGACGATGGCCGGATCGATGGCCACAGCGCGCTTGATGGGCAGCAGGCAGGATACGGCAGCGATCAGCATGGATACGATTACCGCCGCCGGAAGCAGCAGGGGCTGGAAAGTTATGGACGAGCCGAACACGTTTACGCTCACGACCTGAGCGAACGCGAAGCCCAGCACCGCCCCCATGATGCCGCCCAGCAGCCCGAGGAACAGTCCTTCGCCCAGGAATTCCGCCCGGATAGAGCTGTCCGACGCTCCCAGCGCCTTGCGCAGACCGATTTCCCGCCTGCGTTCGGACACCACGGCCATCATGGTGGTGGAAACGCAGATCATGGTTAGGAGAAGCACCACCAGAGTCACCAGGAACACCAGCGCCGTCAGCTTCTCCAGCACCGACGCCTCGGAACGGGCAACCCGCTTTACCATCCGGGCTCTGATACCTCCGCCTGTTTCATTGATTTCGTCTGCGTAAGCCTCCAGCTGGTCGGCGCCGGCGGAAACGCTCAGTTCCGCCGCGTCCAGCCGGTCCGAGCCGGTCATGATCCGCATGTCGTCCAGAGACAGGAAAACATAGCTTTCCTCCTCGCCGCCGGTGGTCAGAATACCGGTGACGGTAAAGTTCATGGTCTTCGGCTGAAGGGCTTCCGCTTTTTCCGTGGCTTTGTTCAGGGCTTCCACCACGGCCGCGGAGGAAACCGTGGCTCCGGACAGAACGTCCACGTCCCTGCCGGGAATCAGGGGCAGGCTTTTGCCGATAAACTGATTCAGAAACGTCCCGTCCTCCGGGATGCGTCCGCCGTATTCCGGCGTCTGGGTGGAAACGTCCACGGAAACGGACGCGATCTTTGCCTCTTCATCCAGTACGGCCGTGACGTATACGGCTCCGCCGCCGAAGCCTTCCGCTCCGCCGGACAGGGTTGCGCCGGGAACCCGGCTTTCTTCCGGGCTTTTTCCGCCGGAGTCGTCTGTCGGCTGCCAGGTCAGCTCCATGGCGGAGCCTTCTTTCACGCCGATGGTTTCCGCGATTTCCTTCCCCACCAGGATCTGCCGTGTTTCCGCGGGATACGCTCCTTCCACGCTGAAATATGGACTGGTTCTGGTGATTTCACTGAAATCGGTCCCCGCCGCGGTGAAGGACTGCTGGCGGGTGGTCATGTCCAGCCTCACGTAACGGTAAGGCGCCGCGCCGATCAGAGCTTCCGCCGGAATGACTTTCAGCGCTTCCGCAAGGTTCTCGCCGTTCAGCTCCGCGCCGTCCCCCGGAAGCAGCAGCATGTTCGCGCCGTAGGAACGGAACTGGGCGCCCATCTGCCGGGGCACGTCGATGTAGATCGTTACCAGTCCGGCCAGGATGGTGGCTCCGATGCCGATGGACAGCAGAGCGATCAGCATCCGTGAACGCCGCCGGAGCAGCGACGCTGTGATCATCCGCAGGAACATTCTTCGTCTGGTCATGTCTGTCGTCCCCCCTTAATGTCCTCCGTGCAGCACTTCCGCGGGCCGCAGCCGGAGTACCGTACGGATGGCGGGCAGGCTGCCCGCTACGGTGACCAGGCCGATCAGCCCCGCCACGATGGGAACCACCCTGGGGTTCATATCAATGGACGAGCCGAAAACGCTGTGACCGATCAGCTGCGCGAACCCGAAACCCATGAAATATCCCGCCGCGGATCCGATCAGGGCTGTAATCAGTATTTCGGTAATCACGACGCCCGTTATGGAACGGTCGCGCGCTCCGATAGCCTTGAGCAGTCCGATCTCTTTGCTGCGTTCCATGACGGAGGCGGTAACCAGATTGGAAATCCCCAGCGCTGAACCGATCAGGCTCAGCGCGGTAATCAGGATCATAAGGAGTTTCGTCTTGTCCAGAATCGTGCCTTCGCTTTCGGCTACTTTACGCACGGCGCTGGCGGCCGATCCGGTGATAACCTCCTGAATCTGGTAACAGATGGCGCTGACGTAAGCTGTGCAGTACCAGGTCTCATAGTCCCGGGACGACAGAGCGGCGGGATTGCGTGCTGCCCGGCGGGCCAGTTCGTTGTCCGGAGTGGTGAGCGCGGAAACCTCGATGGAAGCCACTTTGTTCTCCCGGTCGGTCAGCTCCTGAACCAGGTCCAGGGTGGCGAATATCATCTCATCCTCGTCGCCGCCCGCGTCGTAGATACCGGCGATGACAACGTCCTTCTCCCCGTGGGAAGCGGATATCCGCACCGTATCTCCCGCGTGCCATCCCATTTTCTGGGCGGTCAGCGCGCCCGCCATAATCTCGGAAGACGCGCCGCCGTCTTTTTCATCCAGCCAGCGGCCTTCGGTCACGTCCCACCAAGAGCGCATGCCCACCACGCCCGCGTCCAGGCTTTCGCCGGTGGGCAGATCCAGATGATGGTTGAACCAGGTTCCCGTCATTTTAACCGCGGAGCCGTCCGGCAGCGTGACGGTCGTGTCCAGAAAGGGCGTAAAATCCACGATGTTGAAGGCCCAGAAGATGGTTTTGAGCCTGCCCAGCTCATCCTCCCGCAGATAGGCCGTCTTCAGTTCCGTTCCCCCGCCCACGTCGTAAATATCTGAAAGGAGCGAGGAATCCTTTGGCTTGACGGTAATATTGGCTCCGTAATTTTTCAGTTCCTTATTCACCTTTTCTTCCACGCCGAGCACCACGTTCAGCATTCCCGTAGCCAGGGACGCGCCCAGAGCGATGGTCAGCGCGATCAGAATCATTTTGCTCTTCTGATGAAAAAGCACGCCGCGGATCATCCGAAAAAGCATGGCGATGCGCCCTCCTTATCTGAATTCTTTTTCTCCGGCGGTAATGTCGCTCAGCCTGAACACCAGGTTCCCGTCCTTCACCTCGTAAGCGAGGGGAATGGGGTTGCATCCGCCCTTAAAGCCGATGGTGTTGATGTTCATCACCACGTCGCAGCGCTTGCAGACCACCTGGCCGCCGCGTTCGTAATATCCGGCGTTTCCGCAGACTTCACAGGCATCCAGACCCACGCCGAAGGAGGCTGATCCCGGCTTTTTGACCACGATCCAGCGCACGTTGATATTTCTGTCCGTTTTATGCTCAAAGCGGTGCAGATGCCCGTCGCTGACCGCCTCCACCGGCACCAGGATCACGCCCGCTTCCCTGTCGACCGTATAGGTTTCCGGGGCGGACAGCTCCACCTGTCTGGTGTCGTTGGTTTTGACGGCGGTCATAATAACCGCGCAGAGAAGTACGCAGATCATCGTTCCGGCCGCCGCTCTGCGCCGGTGCCGGTTTCGCGCCTTCAGCTTGCGGTGCTGGGCGGAGTTTTCGTAGGGTTCCCTGATGACCAGGCTCTGGCGGAAAAGAAGTAAAGCCAGCGCCGCGGCAATCCCGGCGGTAATCCATGTGAACAGCATGAAATGATCGGCGGTGAACATCATCCAGCCGCCGATCCAGCCGTAAGCGGCGTCGGTATATTTCACGGGCCACTTCAGCCATTTGGCCCGGTTCACCCATGGCACAAAAAACCGTCCGAAGCAGTAGACGGCGAAGGAAAGCAGGCCCGCGTTCAGAAGCACGGGCAGCGGGCCGTACGGTTTTATATGCAGCGCGCAGCGGGAAAGCAGGCGCGAATATACGGACAGAAGCACCAGCGCCCCCAGCCACCCCGCCAGACGCGCCATGTAATAGGATGAAAGATAGCCCTGACCCATGGTATTGAAGCTGAACGGATACAGCAGAACGCCGGGCAGCGAATAAAAAACCAGTACGGCTGACAGAACCGAGCCGGCGGCGCACAGCATTGCGCGTCCCGGGCGTGTCCCGCCGTCTTCCTTCCTGCCGAAAAGAACTGTAAGAAGCAGAACGGACAGGGTCAGCGCGAGGATCACGGCATACAGATAGTGATTCCAGTGGCTGGAAATAATGAGTCTGGTATTGTATTTGACGGCCGCGAGAACGGCGGAGGCGGCCGAGCCGGCTCCCAGGGCGGCTCCGTGGATCACCCGTCCTTTACGGCCGTAAAGCCGGCAGAGCGTCGAATGCATAAGGGTCGTGAGCGTAACGGTCAGAAACAGATCCTGCGTTACCATCCATAGATACTTGAACACGGTGCGACCTCCGGATAATCAGAGTGTATAAACGTGCGTAATGCTGGCGCGCCCTCCCCCGCGGAAGACGCGCCAGCATTTGAAATGGGGTCGGATAATCCGGATCAGATTACCATTCCTTGACGAACTTCCAGCCGGTCCAGGTGGCGGTCAGGGGCTCCGTCCAGAAGCCGTCCTTCGCGTCCACGCCCGTTTCGGCGTCCACGTGAAGCAGATAGCCGTTTTCAGCGGGGCTCTTGATATACAGGGTGATGGTGTATTCTCCCTCGGCCAGGGGAATGTTGTTGCCGTAGTGGGGGCCGTCGGAGGCCGCCATGGGCATCATGGAGCCGGAATAAACTTCCTTGCCTTCCAGATCCTTGATCACAAAGTCAATGCTCAGGTAGGGCACCCAGCCGTCCACGGGGAAGCCGTAGGGGTTCTCGTTGGCGGTCAGGTCCACTTCGATGTGCAGGTCGGAGCCTTCC
>ONXY01000431.1 GCA_900321945.1 uncultured Eubacteriales bacterium
GGCGCGTCGGTTCATGAAATCCTGGAGGCGCTGCCCCATGTCCTGAGCGACGCGGAGCACGACAATTTCTCCCTTGCCGACAAGACCCTGGAATACTTCGGCCGGATTTCAGGCTCGAACGCCCTGTTCTACCCCATGCTGATCACGGTGACTCTGGCGACGGTTCTGTCCCTGCGCCGGAGAAGGGCGGTCTGGATGGCGCTGGTCTGCGCGGCGGTGACCCTGTATCTGCGGCGGTTTCTGCAGGAATACGGGTATATGAACTTCATGATGTTTCCCGTCACGTTTGCCGGCATCTACACCGCCGTCGTGACGAAGGACAGCAGGATACGCTGCATGGCGCGGCTCTGGCTGATTCCCGGACTGCTGTATACATACTGCCTGCACTTTTCCAGCAATCAGTTTTTCTACGCCATTTCGTCAGCGGCCTCGGTATCCTCCGCGGCCGGCATGATCATGATGTGGATGTACTGCGACGAGCTGAGGGAAAAGGACCGGCAGGAGGGAAGCCGCAGACCGCTCCACCTGATCGCGTACGCCGCGGTGCTGATCTGCTTCGTATTCCAGATGCGGTACGAGATTCCGATCCGCTATCAGAGCGTTTACTGGGAGCCGGGCCTGATGAAATACGAGGAACAGCGGTACATAGACGAGGGCCCGGAAAAAGGCATTATCGCCACCGTGGAAAAAGCGGAGAGATTCGGGCGGATTTACGGCGAGGTCCGCGGGATCGATCACCGGAGGCTCCTGGTTCTGTCCGAGCAGGTCTGGGTCTATTTTGTGAACGACAACGAAAACGCGTCCTATTCGGGATGGCTGTGGCGGGTGAACAGTTATTCGATGGAACGCCTGAAGGAGTATTACGCGCTCCGCCCCGAGAAAAAGCCGGAGGTCGTTTTCGTGGAGGCGGAAAACCGGGAGATGCTGAAATACTTTGACCCGGAACAGTACGATACGGAGGAGCTGGAAAGCGGGGACTGCCTGGTTTTTTCCCGGGAGGCGGGCTGAAGCCCGGCTGAACCGGTTCCGGAACCGCGGACGGGCGTCCTTGACAAAAAAACGGGTTCCCCGTAAGATACATTCCGACTGAAAAAGACACGGAGGGAAGATCATGGCGGATCGGACAGACATTCAGGTAACGGTGGACAGCGCGATGAAGGAGCAGGCGGAGAAAGTGCTGGAACAGCTGGGGTTGGATATTCCGGGCGCGTTCCGGATGTTTCTGGCGTCGGTCGTCCGGGAACAGGGGCTTCCCTTCGGCACAAGGATCGGGAAGGAGCCCGCGGCGGAACAGAAGCCGTGCGGAACCGCGTCTCAGGACGGCCTGAGAGAGAGAATCCGGGCCCTGCTGGAGGAAATCAATCCGGATATCGATTACGATCTGTGCGAAAGCCTGGTTGAGGACGGGGAGCTGGATTCCCTGCAGATTCTCACGCTTGTCGTCAGCATGGAGGAGGAATTCCATATCTCCATTGATCCGGCCGAGGTCAACGCTGAAAACTTCAATTCCCTGCGCCTCATGACGGATCTGATCGGCAGACATCTGTGACGGGGGAGGCGGGGAGCATGGCGAGAATCGCGACGGACTATCTGGACCGGACGGCGCGGCTTTTTCCGGACAAGACCGCGTTTGCGGATGAAAAAAGGAGCATTACTTTCTCACAGCTTCAGGACGAGGCGTATCATATCGCCACGGTTCTGACGGAGAAAGGTCTGTTCAGACAGCCGGTTCTGGTCTATCTGGAGAAGGGCGTGGAGGTCATATCGGCCTTCGAGGGAATTTCCTACAGCGGGAATTTCTACAGCCCCGTCGATACGCGCATGCCGGCGGAAAGAATCGCCAGGATCGCGGAAAAGCTGCGTCCCGCCGCCGTCGTTACGGACGACGCGCATATGGAGGAAGCCGGAAGGCTGTTCGGGAGCGGGATCCTGCTTTCCTATGAAAAGATGCTGGGATCCCCCGCCGATCCCGGAAAAGTCAGGGCGGCCGCGGACAGGGTCATCGACTCGGACGTGCTTTACGTTCTGTTCACCTCCGGCTCGACGGGCATCCCCAAGGGTGTGATCATCTCCCACCGGGGCATTGTCGACCTGACCGAGTGGATCGCGAAGGATCTGAACATGGACGAGGAGACGGTTTTCGCCAATCAGTCCCCGTTCTATTTCAGCTTCTCGGTTTATGAAATTTATCAGACGCTCCGCAACGGGGCGACGACCCATATCGTTCCTCAGAATCTGTTTTCACAGCCGGTGAAGCTGATGAGCTGGCTTGAGGAGAAAAAAATCAACACCATCGTCTGGGTGCCGTCCGTTCTGACCTTCATTTCCGCGCTCAACGCGCTGGACAGACCGCATCTGACCCATATGAAAAACATCTTCTTCGGGGCGGAATCCTTTCAGACCAAGCATCTGAACCGATGGATGGACGAGTATCCGGA
>ONXY01000430.1 GCA_900321945.1 uncultured Eubacteriales bacterium
CTCACGAACCTGATCGGCTCTCTGAAGGAAGGCGACGAGGTGCGCCTGAAGGTCTTCCGCACCGGCGTGGATCTGCAGAACGCTCAGCAGATTCCCTCCGACGGACAGTATGTGGATCTGGTCCTCACGCTTGCTGTTGTGGACGCCGTCTCGCAGTAAAAATACGGTAAAACATTCTCCCCCTCCGCCGTCATCGGCGGAGGGGGATTTTTCTGTCCCCGCGCATCCCCGCGGGGTCTTTCGGTGTTCGGAACCGCGCCGCTGCGGACGGGTCCGGCCGGACTGATCCGCCGGCCGCCTACAGCAGCTTCTCCAGCATCGTTTTCCGGACGGTAAATCCGTTGCGCCGGTAGAAAGCCATGGCGGAATCGTTTCCTTCCCATACGTTCAGCGTGATATCGTAGCAGCCCTTTTCCCGCGCGAAATCCGTGACGTAATCCGCCAGCGCGCGCCCCACGTGCCGTCCGCGGAGCTTCTCGTCCACGCACAGATCATCGATGTAAAGCGTCTCGGAATCCCGCCCGCAGTTGGAATGCTCCGCCCGCAGCACGCAGAAGCAGTATCCCGCCACCGGACCGCCGTCCTCCTCCGCCACAAACACGGGTCTGGATGGATCCGCGAGGATCTCCCGCAGCTCCTCCTCCGTGTATTTTCTGGTCCCGGACACAAAGAGATCCGGGCGGATCACCGCGTGTACCTCCAGCACCTGGCTAAGCAGGTTCATCAGCGCCGGAATATCCTTTTCCGACGCCTGTCTGATATGAATCATTTTCTCTCTCCCTGCATGAAAAAACCGTACCGTTTCCGATACGGTTTTTTGTTTTACTTCGCGGCGGCGATCCGGGCGTTGATGGCTTCCACCACGGCGGAAGGCTCAAACCCGTGCACCATGCACGCTTCCTCCAGGCTTTCCGCCTGGGACGCGGGGCAGCCCAGACAGTGCATTCCGATCGACAGCAGCACTTCAACGGCTTCCGGATGCTGCGTCACGATTTCCCCGATCAGGGTTTTTCCGTTCACTTCCATTGTTTCTTTTCGCTCCTCTCGGCGCAGCGGGTCTTCCCGGCTGCGGCGGGCACATTGTAACACAGGACGCCGCTCTTTGCAACCGTCGTCCGGACCCGGCCGTTTCCCGGTTTCCCCGGCGCGTCCGTCAGTTCTCCATCGTTCCGAAACAGATCAGGCTTCCCTGGGACCTCAGGCCCGAATCGCCTGTTTCAATGATTTTTCCGTTGAACATCATGGTGGCCGTCTGTCCCCCGTCCAGATTCAGCGCCTCCACGCAGCCCCGGTCCAGCAGCTGCTGCGCCAGCCAGTCCAGATGAACTCCGGCATATCCCGATTTCGGCCGGCCGCGGACCACAATCGCCACATAATGCCACGGTTCGATCATGCCGATGGCCACCCGCGGCTCGTTGTAGGGATAGTATTTGGGGTTCAGCACGTCCGGATTGATTTCACCGTCGGTGATCAGAACGGGCCCGAAGGAGAAAACCTGCGCCGCTCCCATCGCCAGGTATTCCTCCGCCGTATACGCGTCGCAGACATAAGCCTTCATGCTTCCGTCCGCGAACACGGCCATCGTGTCCAGGTTCGGCCACGCCCGTTTTTTGGAGCTGTTGCGCGTCTTCTCCGCCAGGATTTCCCCGTCCCGGATCACGATTCCCTGATACTTGTAGCGCTGCAGCCGGATCCCGTACAGATCGTCGCTCATGGCGAACAGAGGGCGGTGCTTCTCCATCAGCAGGTCGGGGCTCACCAGGTTGTATCCGGCGGGATGTTTCTTCTTCGGCTCGCTCATAACCGGATACAGCGGCGCTTCCGGGGAGGCCTGGATGTCGGCGACGCAGTATTCCCGTGTTTTTTTCTTCCCGCCCGTCTTCACCTTCTCGGTATATCTTTCAATGGTGATGGTCAGCTGATCCGACCTGTATTCCCATCTTCCGTTTTCCGGGTCCTCGGTCAGAACGGGCGCGTCCTCCGTCCCGGAGATTCCGTCCTCCGCCGCGGAGGCTCCCCCTCCGAGCAGGATGAACAGAACCAGCAGTCCCGCCGTGATTCTTCTGACCATTCCTTTCCCTTCTTTCCTTCCGTTTTGCCCTTCGTCTCCGGGGCGCCTGCCGCTCCGGCTGAAGGCCCTTCTATCTTTTGCCCCGGCCGAGATAATAACTCCGCAGGATTTTCGCGTTCAGTCCGGCGGGGAGAAACTTGTGCAGGTACACGGCCAGATGCTGATCCGGGCTGGCGATCCGCTTC
>ONXY01000429.1 GCA_900321945.1 uncultured Eubacteriales bacterium
ACGCCTGCCGCGTCTTCGTCCGTCAGCGCGTCGCTGAACCGGAAAAGGAACGCGGAATCGGTCGTTCCCAGAACGCTCTGAACCAGCGCTTCGTCGACCTTCCTGCCGTAGCCGATGCACATGTCCAGGATGCTCAGAGCGTCGCGCATGCCTCCGGCGGCCGCTTTCGCGACCGCCATCAGCGCGCCGTCCGTTGCTTCCGCCCCGGCCGCGTCCGCCGCCTCCCGAAGCCTGCCGGCGATTTTGGCGGCGGGAATCCGGCCGAAGTCGAACCGCTGGCACCGGCTGAGAATCGTCGCCGGAAGCTGCTGCGGCTCAGTCGTCGCCAGAATGAAGACGATATGGGCGGGCGGCTCCTCCAGCGTCTTCAGCAGCGCGTTGAAGGCTTCCTTCGTCAGCATGTGGACCTCGTCCACGATATAGACCTTATACCTGCCGGACTGCGGCGGGTATTTGACCGATTCCCTCAGATTCCGCGCGTCGTCGATGCCGCGGTTGCTGGCGGCGTCCATTTCGATAATATCCAGGCTTTCCTCGCCGCCGAGCTGACGGCAGACGGCGCACTCCCCGCAGGGATCCCCGTTCCGCGGATGCTCGCAGTTGATGGCCCTGGCCAGAATCTTGGCTGTGGAGGTTTTCCCGGTTCCCCGGCTTCCGCAGAAAAGATAGGCGTGCGGAATCCGTCCGGTTTCCACCTGATGGCGGAGGGTCTCCATAATCTCCTCCTGGCCCACCATGTGGGAGAAATCCTTCGGACGCCACTGCCGGTAAAGAGCCTGATAGGCCATGCGCGTTATTCTCCTTCTTCGTCCAGGTCAAGATACGGCAGAATCTGAGCGAGCTTTGCCGGGCCGATTCCCTTTACCGCCATGATATCCTCGGGAAACCGGAAGGGGCCGTTCCGCTCCCTTTCGTCCAGAATCGCCCGGGCAAGCGTTTCGCCCACGCCGGGCAGGGAGATCAGCTCGTCCGCGTCCGCCTCGTTGATCCGGACGGTTCCGCCGGGAGGAACGTACGGCGGCGCGGCCGTTTCCGTTTCCCCGGCCGCCGCGAAGGACCGGACGGTTCCGCGGGGCGCGTCCCTCAGCGCGAAAAGACAGATCAGGACGGCCGCCGCGGCCAGCGCGGCTCCCGCGGTTTTCCGAAAGTCCCGGTCCTTCCTCCGGGCTTTCAGTTTTTTCCGGGCTTTCAACGGTCCGGATCCTTCCGGACCTTCTGGCCCTGTTTCGTGTCCTCCAGGATATACCCGGCGGCGCGGATCGCGTCGCGAAGCTCGTCGGAGCGCTTCCAGTCCTTATTCTTCCGGGCTTCCGCGCGCTCGTTCACCATGGCGCGGACTTCGTCGGTCAGGTCGTCCTTCTCCTTCGTCAGAATGCCCAGGACGCCGCAGACTGCCTTCAGGCTTTCCAGCGCCCGGTCCGCCGCCTCCCGGGAGCATCCGGGACGGACGGTGACGTTGGCGTCCTTGACCATCTCGAAGACGGCGCCCAGCGCGTCCGCGGTATTCATATCGTCGTCCATGGCGTCGTCAAATTTCTTCTCGTATTCCTTCAGCCGGCCGCAGAAGGCGGTTTCCTCCGCATTCAGGGGGCGGTCCTCCGCGTGATCCCGCTGGAACAGCAGACTGTCCCGGGCTGTATACAGCCGGTTCAGGCTGGCGTTGGCCGCCTCGATCTGCTCCCGGCTGAAATTGATCGGGCTGCGGTAATGGGCGGAAAGCATGAACAGCCGTACGGCCTCAAGGTCGTATTCTTTCGCGATATCCCGTACGGTGAAGAAGTTGTTCAGGCTTTTGCTCATCTTCTGGTTGTCCACGTTGATGAAGCCGTTGTGCATCCAGTAGCGGACATAGGGTTTTCCCGTCGCGCCCTCGCTCTGGGCGATCTCGTTTTCATGGTGGGGGAAGAGCAGGTCCTTTCCGCCGCAGTGGATGTCGAAGGTGTCCCCGAGATACTTCATGCTCATGGCCGAGCATTCGATATGCCAGCCGGGCCTTCCCTTTCCCCAGGGGCTGTCCCACGCGGGCTCGCCGGGCTTCTGCGCCTTCCACAGCGCGAAATCCGCCGGAGCCTCCTTGTCCGTTTCCACGTCCAGCCGTTCGCTGGCGCCCATCTCCCGGTCCTCCACGTTCTGCCCGCTGAGCTTTCCGTATCCGGGGAAGGCGGAAACCCGGTAATAGACGTCGCCTCCCGGGGTCGCGTAGGCGTGGCCGTTCTCAATCAGGCGGGAAATCAGGCTGATGATCTCCGGAATATGTTCGGTGGCTCTGGGATGGACGTCCGCGGGACGGATTCCGAGCGCTTTCGCGTCCGTATAGTACTCGCGGATGAAGCGTTCCGCCAGCTCCTTTACCGTAATGCCTTCCTCGTTGGCCCTGCGGATCATCTTGTCGTCAATGTCCGTAAAGTTCTGGACGAAGGTGACCTCGTAGCCCTCCCGTTCCAGCTGACGGCGCAGCACGTCAAAGGTGATGAACGGCCGGGCGTTCCCGATATGGAAATAATTGTATACCGTGGGGCCGCAGGCATAGATGCCCACCTTCCCCTCGTGAACGGGTCTGAATTCTTCCTTTTTCCGGGTCATGCTGTTATAAATCTGCATCTGTCCGCACCCTCTTTTTCTTGTTTCGGTTCAGGAATACATGTCTGGAGACGGCCAGGATCCATACGGCGGCGGAGGAAACGGCCAGAATCCGGATCAGCCGGGAAGGAAGGCTGTCCGGGGCGGTCTCGTCGGGAGCCGCGGCCGCGGCTTCAGTCTCCTCGGCGCCGGAAGCGCCCTGCCTCAGGACGACGCTCTTCAGCTCTTTTCCGTCCGCGTCCGTAACGGTCAGGCGGACCGCGGCGCCGGACAGCGCGTCGTCCGCCTCCATCGGCAGCATCCATTCCGCCTCAAAGGTGTTCTCCGCGTTTTTTCCGGCCAGATCGATCTCCGCCGTATCGCTTCTTTTCCGCTTCGTCAGCTTTTTTCCGTTCAGGTTCGAAAACTGAACCTCGCCGGGATCCTCCGCGGCGCATTCCAGCGTCAGCTTCAGAGACGCTCCGGGCAGATCCTCCCCGTCCGTCGAGACGGTTCCCGTAAACAGGCAGACCGTTCCGGGCTCCAGCGTCCATTCATCCGTCTTCATCGTTACGGAGACGTCCGCGGCCGCGGCCGCGGCGATCATACACATACAGCAGAGCAGGGCCGGCAGCGCAGCCGGCTTTCCGAAAAGCTTCAATCCCGCTCCTCCCTTCGAATACAGTTCCCGGGTATTATACCAAATCGGCCGGACCAATTCAATAAAAAAACTCCCCTTTTCAGGGGAGCCGCGCCGAGGCGCCGTTATTCCTTTTCTTCTCCGCCGATCTTTTCGGCCAGGTCGTCGACGGCCCCGTCGATCGTGTCGCTGATTTCCTTCAGGCCGTCCTCCAGGGAGTCGATGGCGCTGTTGACCTTTTCCGCCGCTTCTTCTGCGGAAGGAACCTGATCAAAGAGATCGCTGATGGCGGAGCTCAGAGGCGTTTCATCCTTTTCAGGCTCCTCCGCCCCCTCGACTCTGATCACGGGAACGGAGTCCTCTCCGTCTTCCGGATCAGCTTCTGCGGATTCGTCCGCGCCGGCTTCCGCATCCTCTTCGGAGATTTCTCCGTCCTCCGCGTATTCCTCCGCGTTCTCCTCATATTCCTCTTCCGCGGAGTCCTCTGTCTCCTCTGGGGTTTCGACCGCGGCGTCCTTCTTCGCCCGGATTCCCGCGATGCGCTCGGCGCGCATATCGTTCAGCTTCTCGTCCAGACCGCTCAGCTCCCGGAGCTGTTCCTCGAGCTCCTCCGGAAAATGTTCGCCCTTCTGCCACAGCGCGTAGGCCTTCGCGCCGAAATCCTTCAGGATTTCCGCGCGGCGCGTCACCATGCTCATCTCGTCGACCTTGAACTTCGTGTTGTTCGCGATGCTGGACGCGGTGTTTCCGATGGCGGCCATGCCCTTCATCCAGATGGATTTCAGATTGTTTCCGATATCAGCCATTCCGTTATTCCTCCTTTCGGGAAGCCGGAGGGATGATTCCGTCCGGCCGGTTACAGCTCAGTCCTGATGGTCTCCGCCACCTGCGGTCCGGTGAGCCCGTATTCCTTCAGCAGATCCGCGGGTTTTCCGCTCTGGCCGAAGACGTCGTAGATACCGATCTTGCGGAATTTCTCCACGCCATGGCCGATGACCGCGGAGGCGACCGTGTCGCCGAGTCCGCCGATCACGGAATGCTCCTCCAGCGTAAAGACCTTTCCGCACTTCGCCGCGTACTCGCGGGCCAGCGTTTCGTCAAAAGGCTTGATCGTGTGGATGTTCACCACGGCGAGATCCGTGCCTTCCGCGCCGAGAATTTCCGCGGCCTCCAGCGCGGCTTCCTTCATGATGCCGCAGGTGAAAAGAACCGCGTCTTTCCCGTCCTTCAGCACGACGCCCTTTCCGACTTCAAAGGGCATGGGATCGTACACGGGGGTGGCAAGCCTGGCCGTACGGATATACACCGGTCCGCTGATCTTCGCGGCGGCTTCCACGCACTGAAAGCACTCGTTGGCGTCGCCGGGAACGAAAACCGTCATGCCCGGAAGAACCCGCATCAGCGCGATATCCTCTATAGCCTGATGGCTTCCGCCGTCCTCACCCACGGTGACGCCCGCGTGGCTGAAGCCGAACTTCACGTTAAACTTCGGGTAGCAGACGCCGTTCCGGATCTGATCGTAGTTCCTGCCTGCAAAGACGGCGAACGTGGAGCAGAACGGAATCAGGCCCATGGAACTCATTCCCGCGGCCATGTCCACCATGTTCGCTTCCGCGATTCCGCAGTCATAGAACCGGTCCGGATACGCCTTTTTAAAGGTGCCGGTCATGGTCGCGGAAGCCAGGTCCGCGTCCAGAACAACGATTTTGTCGTCAGCTGCAGCGATTTTGCAAAGGGCTTCGCCGTATGCGGCCCGAACTGCTTTCTTTTCCATCTTCTCAGCCCTCCAGTTCCTTTAAAGCCTGTTCCGCCTGCTCGGCGCTCGGGGCTTTTCCGTGCCAGCCGACCTGGTTCTCCATGAAGCTGACGCCCTTACCCTTGACGGTGTTCAGGATAATGTAACGGGGTTTTCCGGGGCAGGGCGGAACGCGCAGCGCGTCCACAACCTGCTGCATATCGTTTCCGTCGGCCACTTCGATCACGTCGTACCCGAACGCCAGGGCTTTCGCTTTGATATCGCCCAGGCTCATGACTTCGTCGTTGGTTCCGTCGATCTGAAGCCCGTTATGATCCAGAATCACGGTCAGATTGTCCAGCTTATAATGCGCGGCGGCCATGCTGGCTTCCCAGACAAGGCCTTCCTGGCTCTCGCCGTCCCCGACGATGGTGTAGACTCTGGTCTTTTTTCCGAGGTGCTTCGCTCCGAGCGCCATTCCCGCCGCAATGGAGACGCCCTGACCGAGGGAGCCGGTGGAAGCGTCCACGCCGGGGCACTTCTTCACGTCCGGATGTCCCTGCAGAATGCTGTGAAGCTGGCGGAAGTTCTCCAGCTCCTCCCTCGGGAAGAAGCCGCGCTCGCACAGGGTTCCGTACAGAGCCGGGGCCGAATGGCCCTTGCTGAGAACAAAGCGGTCCCGGTCCGGATTTTTCTCGTCCTTCGGATCCACGTTCATGATCTCAAAATACAGAGCCACCAGCGCCTCCGTACAGGAAAGGGATCCGCCGGGATGGCCCGATCCGGCTTTGGCCGTCATGCGGATGACGTCCATGCGGACCTGTTTCGCCTGATTCTTCAGGGTTTGGATATCCATATGACTCACCCTCCTCGGTGTATCAAATTTGACGGAAATATTATATGCAATTCATGAACCCGTTGTCAATAAAACTTTCTTCTTTCCGGGTCAGAGCGCGCCTTCCGCCTCCATCCGTCCCAGCGCTTCTGCCATGGCGATCCGTCCGTGGGCATAGGTCAGCCCGCCCTGCATATAGGCGGTATAGGGAGGCCGCATCGGACCGTCCGCGCTGAGCTCGATGCTGGCGCCGGCCACGAAGGTTCCCGCCGCCATGACGACCGGATCGTCGTAGCCCGGCATGGCCCAGGGCTCCGGAAGCGCCATGCTGTCGACGGGGCTCACGCTCTGAACCGCCTGGCAGAAGGCAACCAGCCTCTCCGGCGTCTCCAGCTGAATGGCCTGCACGATGTCCGCCCGTCTTTCCACGGAAGAGGGCGATGCTTTCAGCCCCAGGTTCTCAAAGAGCCGGGCCGCGAGCATGGCGGTTTTCAGCGCCTGACAGACGGTATGGGGAGCCATGAAAAGGCCCTGATAAAACGGCCTGTAGTCTCCCGCGTAGGAGCCGAGCTCCCGGCCCAGGCCGGGCGCGGTCAGCCGCCACGCAACCCGCTCCACCGCTTCCGTCCCGCCTGCGACGTAGCCCCCCGTCGGGGCGATTCCGCCGCCCGGGTTCTTGATCAGGCTGCCGACGCAGACGTCCGCGCCGTAATCCGAGGGCTCCTTCTCACAGACGAACTCCCCGTAGCAGTTGTCCGCCATCAGCAGAACGCCCGGATGCTTCCGGTGGATCATCTCCGCCAGCGGCTGAAGCTTCTCCGGGGTCAGGCTGGGCCGCTGGCTGTAGCCGCGGCTGCGCTGCGCGATGACCAGGGTCGTATTCGTCGTCATCGCCTTTTCCACCGCGTCCAGGTCGATCTCCCCGTCCGGCGTCAGATCCACGCATCCGAAGCTTCTTCCCATTTCCTTCAGCGATCCGGGAGGCGTGCCGTTCCCCGTGCCGATGATTCCCAGCAGGGTGTCGTATGGCATGCCGGTCGCGCTCAGGATCCGCTCCCCGGGCCGGGTCAGTCCGAAAAGCGTCAGGCTCAGCGCGGCGGTTCCGCTGGCGATCTGCGGCCGGATCAGCGCCGCCTCCGTATGAAAAAGGCCGGCCCAGATCCGCTCCAGCGTGTCCCTTCCCACGTCGTCGTACCCGTAGCCCGTGGTCGGCGCGAAATGACGGTAGCTGACCTGGTGCTCCCTGAACAGTTCCAGTACCTGACGGGTACGGAGCTCCTCGATTCTTTCGGCTTCCGCGAAGGCGCCCTTCAGCTCCTCTTCCGCCCGCCGGATCATGGTTTCGATTTTTTCGTTCATTTTTTATCCCTGCCCGTCCGTGCTGAATATGCGCTCCAGCTGTTCCGCCGCGTCCGGAGCGAGCGCGTCGACCCGCGCCGGCGCCGGATCGCGCCGCAGGAAAGTTTCCTGCCTTTTGGCGTAAT
This sequence comes from uncultured Eubacteriales bacterium, assembly GCA_900321945.1. The sequence goes on from ONXY01000429.1 coordinate 7,254, forward strand.
GCCGGCTTCCCTTCTGAATCTCCTCCACGGCTTTCTCCAGCGTACGCTCCCCCCGCAGATGGGGGATCATTTCCTTGTATCCGAGCCCCTGCATGCTCTGGGCGTCCGGAGGCACGCCTTCCGCAAGCAGCTCGCGGACTTCCTCCCGGAGACCGAGGCGGATCATCTCGTCAACCCGACGGTTGATCCGCGCATAGAGGATGTCCCGCGGAAGCGTCAGCGCCGCGATCCGCCAGACGAAGGGGGATTCCTCCTCGGCCCGCGGCTGGCGGGAGAAGGGAACGCCTGTCAGACGCGTGACCTCCAGGGCCCGGATCACCCGCCGGACGTCGTTTTCCGGCAGCCTGGCGGCGGTTTCCGGATCGATCCGTTCCAGCATATCGTGAAGACGTTTTTTCCCGCCGGGCTCCTCCGCTGCCGCCTTCAGTTCCGCCCGCAGCCCCTCGTCCGCGGGAACGGCTCCCATGGACGCGGAATGCGTCATCGCCCAGAGATACAGACCGGTTCCGCCGACGAAGAGGACGTCCTTCCCTTCCTTCTCCCGCTTCTCCCGGACCAGCGTTTCGGCGCGCTCTTTGTATTCCGCGGCGCTGAAGCTCTCCGCGGGCTCCACAATGTCGATCATATGATGCGGAACCCGTCTCCGCTCCTCCGCGGATGGCTTGGCGGTGCCGATATCCATGCGCCGGTAGATCTGCATGCTGTCCATGCACAGGATCTCCCAGCCGTTCCTTTCCGCCAGGGTCAGGCTGAGCGCGGTTTTCCCGCTGGCCGTCGGGCCGGTAAGCACCCGGCAGACGATTTTGTCCTTCACTGTATTCTCCTGAACTTTTTGTCCAGTTCCGTATGGCTGACGGAAACGACAAGAGGCCGCCCGTGAGGGCAGGTGGGCGTAACCTTCCGGTCGATCATTTCTTCCACCAGAGAGCGGAGCAGGGATTCGGGAAGAGCCTCCCCGCCCTTAACGGCGTGCTTGCAGGCCGACTGCAGAACGGCGCTCCTTTTCTTCTCCTCTCCGGGAATCCGGCCGCTCTCCAGCTCCGCGACCGTCTCCCTCAGGAACGCCGCGGTTTCGTTTTCCCCGAGGACGGCGGGCACCGAGCGGACGGCCGCCTCGTTTTCCCCGAAAGGCTCGACCACGAGGCCCAGGGATTCCAGAAGCTCCCGGTTTTCCTCCAGCGTCTGCATCTCCCGCTTCGTGACGCTCACGACGACGGGCACGAGCATCTCCTGCCCGGCATGCCGCTCTTCGGAGGCTTTCATCATCCGGTCGAACAGAAGCCGCTCGTGAACCGCGTGCTGGTCGACCATCAGCAGATGATCCGCGTATTC
>ONXY01000427.1 GCA_900321945.1 uncultured Eubacteriales bacterium
CCGCAGGTGTTGACCAGCAGAATATCCGCTTTTCCGGGATCGGACGTAAACCGGTATCCTCTGTCCCGCAGAAGGCCCAGAGCGGTTTCCGTGTCAACCCGGTTTTTATTGCATCCCAGAGAAACGGCGCCGACGGTAAAAGCCATGGACGGGATCCTCCTTCTTCAGCGGAGCAAGTATAACATGAATTGACGGCTTTGAAAAGAATGGACAGAAAAAAGAAAAGAACATATAATGAAGCAAAGGAGTGAGAAACCATGAAAAAGACTTTTCTGATCGTGGACGGAAACAGCCTGATTCACCGGGCTTTTCACGCTCTGCCGCTCATGGACGCGGACGGGGTGTATACAAATGCGGTTTACGGTTTTCTGTCCATGCTGCTCAAGGCGGTGAAGGAGGAAAACGCGGAGTATCTGGCGATCTGCTTTGACGAGCACGGTCCGACTTTCCGCCACCGGATCTACGCGGACTATAAGGCGGGCCGCGCCGCCGCGCCGCCCGAGCTGAAGCAGCAGTTCGGAACGGTCCGGGCGCTGCTGGACGAAATGGGAATCCGCCGTTACGGTCTGGAGGGCTGGGAGGCGGACGATCTGCTGGGAACGCTTTCCCTGAAAGGAGCCGAAGCGGGCGCCGCGCCGCTGCTGCTGACAGGGGACCGGGACGCGCTGCAGCTGGTCGGCGGCGGGACGGAACTGATGTTTACCCGGAAGGGAATCAGCGAGACGGTCCGTTTCACGCCGGAGAAGGTTTTTGAGGAATACGGGTTTACCCCCGCGCAGGTTACGGACTGGAAAGGCCTGGCCGGGGACGGGAGCGACAATATTCCCGGAATTCCGGGCGTGGGCGATAAAACGGCGGTCCGGCTGCTGCAGCAGTACGGAACGCTGGAGGAAGTGCTGGCTCACGCGGGCGAGGTAAAGGGAAAGCTGGGGGAAAAGCTGGCCGCATGGGCGGATCAGGCGAGATTCTGCAAGGAACTGGCGACGATTCACCGGGACGCGCCGGTGGACTTTTCTCTGGAGGACTGCGCTCTGCCGGACTGGAACCGAGGCATTCCGGCCCTCCGGAAGCTGAAGCTGAACACGATCATTGCCCGGCTGACCGGGGAAAAATCCGAAAAAAAGGAGAAGAAGGAACTGGAAACGCCGGAATTCAGTCCGGAAACCCGGGAATTTGAAAAGATCGTCTTTTCCGACTGGACGGAAATCGGGGACCGGGATTCCCTGCGGGCCTGGCTGGAGGAGGCCGGAGACGGATCCGTCTGTCTTCACGCGGCGGAGGACGCGCTGACCTTTGCGTCGGAAAACGGAAAACGGGCCGGAATCCGTCTGGGAGGGGATCTTCTTTCTCCAGGAACGGATCCCGCCCAGGCTCTTGAATGGGCGCTGCCGGCGCTGAAGAAGGGAGTCTGCGTTGTTCACGACGGAAAGAGGCTGATGCATCTGCTGGCTGGATTCGGTCTTTCCCTGCCGGAAAAGTTCGCCTGGGATACGCTGCTGGGGGCCTATCTGCTGAATCCGCAGGAGAAGAGCTACGGCCTGAAGGCCCTGTGCCCCGGCGGGGAAGAGGACGCGGCGGCGGTATGTACCCTCTGGACGCGGCAGCGGGAAAGAATCCGGGAAGAGGGTATGTCGGAGCTGATGGAAAAGGTGGAAATGCCCCTGAGCATGACGCTGTTCCGGATGGAAAGGGAAGGCTTCGCCGTGGATACGGAGTATCTGCGTGAACTGGGAAAGCAGTACGCGGCAGAAATCGCGGAGCGCCGGCAGGAGGTAATCGACGCCTGCGGGGCGGGCGAATTCAATCTGAACAGTCCCCGGCAGCTGGGGGAGGTGCTTTTTGAAAAGCTGAATCTTCCGCACGGAAAGAAGACCTCGACCGGATATTCCACCTCCGCGGAGGTGCTGGAAAACCTGCGCTGGACGGCTCCGAAGGTGATCGTTCCTCTGCTGCGCTACCGGCAGCTGACCAAGCTGAACGGAACGTACGTGGAAGGACTGCTGCCCCTGGTGGACCGGAACGGCCGGGTACACTCCACCTTCGACCAGGCGGCCACCGCCACGGGCCGGCTTTCCTCCTCGGAGCCGAATCTGCAGAATATTCCCGTCCGTACCGAGGAGGGGAGGGAACTCCGGAAGGTTTTTGTGCCCAGGCCCGGATGGGTTCTGCTGGACGCGGACTACAGCCAGATTGAGCTCCGGCTGATGGCTCATTTTTCGGAGGATGAGGCGCTGGTGGACGCCTTCCGGAAAGGGGAGGATATTCACGCCCGCACGGCCAGTGAAATATTCGACGTGCCTCCGGAATGGGTGACGCCGGAGCTGCGCGGCCGGGCCAAGGCGGTGAATTTCGGGCTGATCTACGGCATCAGCGGCTTCGGCCTGAGCCGGAACACCGGCGTCAGCCGGAAGGAAGCGGCTTCCTTTATCGAAAAATACTTTATCAAATATCCCGGGGTGAAGCGGTTTATGGACGAAGCGGCCTCGGAGGGAGCGCGGCGGGGATACGCCGTGACCCTGATGGGCAGACGGCGTTATCTGCCGGAGCTGAAAAGCCCGAAGGCCCCCGTCCGGGAATTCGGAAAACGCGCGGCCATGAACACCCCCATTCAGGGAACCGCGGCGGATATCATGAAGCTGGCCATGGTCCGGACGGACGAGGCGCTCCGGCGGGAGGGGATGAAGAGCCGCCTGATTCTGCAGGTGCATGACGAGCTGCTGCTGGAATGCCCGCCGGAGGAGGCGGACCGGGCGGCGGAGCTTCTCCGGGAGGCCATGGAGAACGCGGTCCGGCTTCGGGTTCCGCTTGTGGCGGAGGTTCACAGGGGCGGAAACTGGTTTGAGGCGAAATAAACGCCGGAAGCCCCCTTTTTCCTTGACTTTTCAGCCGGTTGATGATACATTGCTTCCCGGTTCCGGCTTCGCCGGGACGAGCAGAAGGAAAGGACGGCGGAAATCATGCTTGAATACAAATTTGACACCCAGCTGCTGATTGAAGGCACGGATCTGGACGAGGATGAAATCAACGACTACATCACGGAGCATTTTAAGGGCGACTGCCTGCTTGCGGTGGGGGACGAGGAACTGATCAAGATCCATTTTCACACCAACGAGCCCTGGCAGGTGCTCGAGTACGCTGCCACCAAGGGTGAAATCTACGACATCGTGGTGGAGAATATGGAACGCCAGGAGCAGGGTCTGAAGGGATGAGCAGATTAGGGGATCTGATCCGCACGGAGCGGATCCGGCAGAAGATGACGCCGAAGCAGGTGGCGAGAAAATGCGGCGTCAGCGAAAGCTATATCGTGGCGGTGGAGGCCGGAACCCGGATTATCGGGGACGATCAGGCCCGGAGAATCCTGAAAACCATCGGTCTGAAGCAGCAGAACGAGGCGGAGTTCACCCTGGACGATATCGCCGCCACCGTGGATCTGGCGCAGGTCCGGCCTTCCATGGAAAAAGCCGTGAACCGGCCGAAGGAAGCGGAGAAGGTCGCCTCCACCCGGGAGGAGGATAAGGAAAGCGTCGCCGGCAGCGTCTGGCTGGATGCGCTGCAGAGCGTGATGAAGCGCGTTCCGGTGATGAACGCGGTCATGAAGCCGGTTTCCTGGAAGCTGGTTCCGGTGGAGAACGGCCGGATCGAAGGAGCGAACCCGGACAAGGTGTTCTTTTTCCTTGCGCCGGACGACAGCATGCGGGGCTTCCGGATCTGCCGCGGGGATATCGTTCTGACCGTACCCGCCCAGAGCCCGGTGGACGGGGCCGTGATGCTGATTACCTGGAAGGACCACCGCTGGCTCCGGAAGGTGAAGGTACTGAACGATCACGAGGTGCTGCTGCAGAGCTACGACCGGGAATATGAAGCCGAGACGGTGTCCGTTCACGACGTGGGTTTTATTTCCCGGTGCGTGCAGGTGATCATTGAGCTGGGCTGAGAAATTGTCTTCTTTTTGTTTTTCTGTTGTCAGGATCTGAAGAACTGTTTATACTGAATGACAGTTCTTTTTCATGGAACAGAGAATAAAAGGAGGAACAGAAAAATGAAGAAAATCGTTCTGATCGCGCTGGCGCTGGTTCTGGCGCTGAGCTGCGCGGCCATGTCTCTGGCGGAAGACCTGCCGGTCGTGAAAATCGGCGTTTTTGAGCCCGCTTCCGGAGATTCCGGCGCCGGCGGCAAGCAGGAAACCCTGGGCGTTCAGTATGCCAATATTGTGCAGCCCACCGTTGAAATCGGCGGCACCACCTACAAGGTGGAGCTGGTCACGGCGGATAACGGCTCTTCCGCCGACAAGGCGCCCTCCGCGGCCCAGAAGCTCGTTTCCGAGAACGTGTCCGTGGTGCTGGGCTCCTACGGCTCCGGCGTGTCCATCGCGGGTTCCGAGATTTTCAAGAACGCCGGCATTCCCGCCATCGGCCTGACCTGCACCAATCCCCAGGTCACCGCGGGCAACAGCCACTACTTCCGCGTATGCTTCCTGGATCCCTTCCAGGGCACCGTTCTGGCGAACTACGCGTTCAAGGAGCTGGGCGCGAAGACGGCCTACTGCCTGGGCGAAGCCGGAAACGACTACGATCAGGGCCTGATCACCTTCTTCCAGCAGGCGTTTGAGGGCCTGGGCGGAACCGTGTATCATGACGATTTCCAGAACAACAACTCCGACTTCACTTCCTTCCTCAGCAACGCGCAGATGTACGGCGCAGACCTGATCTTCTGCCCCGTGTCCATCGCTTACGCGACCCAGATCGTTTCCCAGGCGGCCAGCCAGGGCATCTCGGTTCCGGTGCTGGGCGGCGACACGCTGGACAGCAACGTGGTGGCCGCGGCCGCCAAGGGCACCAGCGTGGATCTGGTCGTGACCACCTTCTACCAGGAAGGCGCCAACAAGGAGTTTGACGACGGCTTCAAGGCCTGGCTGGCCAGCGATTCCGAAGCTCTGACCAACAACGGCGGCAACGACATGATCGCCGGCGTCACCGTCATGGGCTACGACGGATACTTCACCGCTCTGAAGGCGCTGCAGGACGCCGGAAGCATCGTCGGCACCGACGTGATGGCGGCTCTTCCCACCGTGGAAATCGACGGCGTGTCCGGCCACATCGCCTTTGACGAAACCGGCGACGCCATCCGTACTTCCGCTTTCGTGAAGAAGGCCAACAACGAGACCGGCGACTGGGAATTCGTTGCCGAGCAGACGGTTGACTGATTCGTTCCCTGAAAGATCAGAAAAATCCGGCGCGGCGGGGGCGGGCTGCCTCCGCCGCGATTTCACGTTTTCCCGCGGCCGCTGACCGGCGCCCGAAGAACGCGGCCGCACGGGCGGGAGGATCCCGCCCGGCGGTCTTATGAAAGGAAGGGTTCCTGATATGTGGGATACCGTCTTTCCCTATCTCCTCTCCGGAATATCCGTGGGCGGGCAGTACGCGCTGATCGCCATCGGCTATACCATGGTGTACGGCATTCTGCGCCTGATCAATTTCGCCCACGGCGACGTGTTCATGGCGGCGGGCATCATCATGGTGTATATTGCCGCGTCCGGCCTGCCCCTGTGGATCTGCATTCCCGCCGTGCTGATCATTACGGCGGCGGTGGGCTTTGTGATCGAGCGGGTGGCCTACAAACCCCTGCGGTCGGCTCCCCGGATGTCCGTCATGATCTCCGCCATCGGCGTCAGCTATACGCTGCAGAACCTGGTGCTGTATATCACCGGCGGCCTGAACAAGCAGTATCCCGCGATTCCCGGGATCTCCGAATCCATTCAGATCGGTCCGGCCACCACGAAGGTGGTGACCGTGGTGACCCCCGTGCTGGTGATCCTGCTGGTGGTGGGCCTGGTGATGCTGATCAACAAAACCAAGATCGGCATGGCCATGCGGGCGGTGTCCAAGGATTTTGAGACGGCGCAGCTGATGGGCATCAA
>ONXY01000426.1 GCA_900321945.1 uncultured Eubacteriales bacterium
CGCCGGTTTCCTTCTGAACGCGGGTCATCCGCCGCGGCGCGCGGAAAAGCGTCCAGAGCCCCATGGCCCAGTACAGACAGGGAAAAAGGCTCAGAGCGGCCGGGAGGAAAACGTACAGAACGCGGGCCCCGGGGAAATCCAGGCGGAAATACAGCAGCAGGAGCAGCAGAAAGCCTGCCCAGGGCGGCAGGGCGCGCAGGATCAGCTCCCGCTTTCCGCCGCCGGCGGGATCCTCAAAGAGCGGGCCCCGGTAGACCGGCACCCGCTTTTCCTTTCCGGTTTTTTCATCGGTCCGGGTTTCGGTGACCCAGTCCTGTTTAAACTTTCGCTCTTTCATGTTCTTCCGGCTTTATCAGGCTTACCCGGAACGCCAGGAATGTCAGACCCGGATCAGCTCGTAGTCCCGGGTGCCCAGGCCGATCTTTTCGCCGTGGGCCAGGGTGTTCTTCCAGCGGACGTTGGGATTGCTGTCCAGGAAATGGTCATGGTGATGATGCCAGTCCGGCTTCGCGAGGTTGTCTCCCAGCTGGCTGTTGCGGATGGGTTCCGCGGCCAGACAGAGATCCGCGCAGGCCTGATCCAGGGCCACGGGGTCAAAGGAGGCCAGCATACCGATGTTCGGAAGGATCGGAGCGTCGTTTTCCCCGTGGCAGTCGCAGTTGGGGGAGACGTCCATGATCAGGGAAATGTGGAAACAGGGCTTTCCGTTACAGATGGCCGCGGTGTACTCCGCCATTTTGGCGCAGAGGAGATCCGCGGAGGAATCGTCCTGAGCGCTGATGGCGTCGAAAGCGCAGGCGCCGATGCAGCGGCCGCAGCCTTTGCACAGATCCTGAATGATGACCGCTTTTCCGCTTTCATAGGAGATCGCGTCGCTGCCGCATTCCCGGGCGCACTGCCGGCAGGAGCGGCAGAGCGCGGGATCGACAGCGGGCTTGCCGTCGTTATGCTGCTGCATTTTGCCGGCCCGGCTTCCGCCGCCCATGCCGATATTCTTGATGGCGCCGCCGAAACCGGTCATTTCATGACCCTTGAAGTGGGAGAGGGAGATCAGCACGTCCGCGTCGTAGAGCGCGCGGCCGATATACGCCTCATGACAGTATTCGCCGCCCGGGACGGGTACGACGATATCGTCCGTTCCCTTCAGGCCGTCGGCGATGATGTTGTAGCAGCCGGTGGTTACGCTGTTGAAGCCGTTGACCTCCGCGTTGTACAGATGATCGACCGCGTTTTTCCGGCTGCCGGGGTACAGGGTGTTGCAGTCCGTCAGGAAGGGCTTTCCGCCCAGCTCCCGGATCAGATCCGCCACGGCTTTCACGTAGTTGGGCCGGAGATAGGAAAAGTTGCCCAGCTCGCCGAAGTGCATCTTGATCGCGACAAATTTACCGGTAAAGTCGATGTCCGCGATGCCCGCGCGGCGGCAGAGACGCTGCAGCTTGACGCCCTGGCTGACGTCCAGCTTCGTCCGGAAATCCGTAAAGAAGACTTTCGCTTTATCCACGTGTTTTTTCCTCCTCTGTCCGGTGAAACTCATTTGATCACTGCGCTGATTCCATTATTAGCACAGATCCGGCGGCGTGTCAAAGGATATATTTTAAGGAAGAAGAGGATTGTCAAGAGACGCAAAACAGGGTATAATACCCGCATTGAAAGAAATTCCCTTTTCGGAGGGTCAGGAGGGGAGCAGAATGGTTGACGATGTTCTGAACACCGCGAAGGAAAAAATGGCGAAGACCTGCTCGGTCTACCAGCGGGAGCTGCAGAGCGTCCGCGCCGGGCGCGCCAATCCGCAGCTGCTGGACCGGATTATGGTGGATTATTACGGGACGCCGACGCCCATCAACCAGGTGGGGAACGTGTCCGTGCCCGAAGCGCGGCTGATGATTATCGCTCCTTGGGAACCGAAGATGATTACCCCCATTGAGAAGGCGATTCAGACCAGCGACCTGGGCCTGAACCCCTCCAACGACGGGAAGGTGATCCGGCTGGTTTTCCCGGAACTGAACGAGGAACGCCGCAGGGAGCTGACCAAGTCCGCCAGCCGGGCGGCGGAGGAGGCCAAGGTGGCCGTCCGCTCCATCCGGCGGGACGCCATGGAGCAGATCAAGAAGCTGAAGAAGAACAGCGAAATCACCGAAGACGATCAGCGCGAGGCGGAGGAGGATCTGCAGAAGATCACCGA
>ONXY01000424.1 GCA_900321945.1 uncultured Eubacteriales bacterium
TATCGTGGGTTTCCCTGAGACCGTACAGGTGATCCAGTTCCATGGCCAGCTCCCGCACGGCGAAATCCCGCAGGGAAAGGCTGCGTTTTTCCTTCGGCCCTTCCAGCCAGGTGTTCAGGAGGGACGGCTCCGCCATTTTCTGTTCGAGCAGCTGCATGAGCATCGCCGTCTGGGCTTCCCGGTCCTGCGGGAAATCCGCGCCGGAATCCATGCTTTCCTGCATGTCCTCAAGGATAAGCAACATAGCCACCTGCCTGGCGGTGTTTACGTTCATGGAATCCATCCGGGCCATGAACAGGCTCTTCCCGTTGAAGAAAAATCCGAGGCCCCGGTTATTCAGGAAGAAAGCGGACAGCGTCTGCACGGGCACCAGGAACAGACCGTCCTGCGCCAGCATCGGAATACCGTATTCCTTCAGATCCAGATAAACCGGCCTGCCCCCGCGCTCGCGCGCGCCGGCCCGGGACAGCAGGTACGGCTGCCCTTCCTTATCCTTCCCGCTGAGGCTGCCCAGCAGGCCCAGATAGTCCAGCATATCCGTGTCGAAGTGCAGGAAACCGAAATAATCCGGCCAGACGATCCGGCTGTTGGTAAAGTTGAAGGTCACCGTGCTGCCGGTTTCCCTTTTGCACATGACGATACCGGTATCCGGATTCGCGTCCACGGTGAACTGATAATCCTCAGCCAGGTTTACCCAGAGGTAGTTCATGAACGCCGCGAAGTCGTTCAGCTCCATGAAGGGCAGATCGTCCGCGCCGTCCGCGAAATACAGCGGGAATTCTTCGGGCCAGGGCAGCTCAAGGCTTCCAACGTAGAAAGGGAAGGTTTTCCGGACGATCCGGTGTTCCGCGCCGGTGTCCCACAGGGACGGAATCAGTTCCGCCTGCGCGGCGCCGTTTTCCGTCCGGGCGGCTTCTTCAGCCGGAGCCCCGAAGACCGGGCACAACAGCGCAAGGGTCAGCACGACGGCAATCAGCTTTCTCATCAGTACGATCCTCTTTCTGAATCTGTATAAGACCGGGATTTTCCGCTGAATCTGTTTCCCGTTTACGGACATTATACATGAAAACGTCCGGCGGCACAACACTTTCATTGGCGGAGCGGCCGGGAGAAAAATTGTTCATTTCTTCGTTTCCGGCTGCGGCCGCGGAACCTGACGGAAGCCGGGCCGGAAAGCGCGGAAAAAGACAGAACCGTTTCCGGACGATCATCCTTCCAAAGAACCCGGTATCATGATATACTTGTTCCGGATATCGGAACGGCAGCCGCGGATCGTCAGACCGGATCAGGTTCAGCTGAGCGGAAAACGGGCGGGAAACGGGAGAAGGACTGTGAAAAGAATTCTGCTGACAGGAATGTCGGGCGTCGGAAAGAGCGCTGTCCTGGAAAAGCTGGCAGCGGAGGGATTTCTGTGCGTCGATCTGGACGACGGCTGGATGCGGGAAGGTCAGGGGGAACGGCTGATCAACCTGGAGGCCGTGCGGCGGTTTGTCCGGGAGCATGAAGCGGAGCCGGTCCTGTTCGCCGGATGCGCGGCAAATCAGGGCGGGCTTAACGCGGATTACACAATTCTGCTGACCGTTTCCCCGGAAACCATGCGGAAGAGAATTGCCGGAAGAAAGAACCCGTTCGGCAAAGATGGGGAAACCTGGCAGAAAATCCTGGCGGATAAGGAAGAAACCGAGCCGCTTCTGAAAGCAAAGTGCGATATGGTCATCAATACGGAGCAGGCGCTGGAGGATACGGTAAGGCAGATCCGGCAGCTTCTGGAGGAATAGCCTTTACAGCGCAGCGCGGCGGGCATCCGCCGGAAGAGAAACCGGGCTTAACCCCGCGGCGCTGAGCCTCCGGCCCCGAAACCGAACGACAGGACACGCGGGAGCAGACGCTCCGGCTCAAGCGCGGATCCCGCGCAAAGACAGGTATTTCATAAACCGGCTCAGAGCCGCCGGAATCCCGGGCGTGACCGATGCCGCGGTCCGGCGCGTTCCGCGGGACGCGCTGCCTCTGCAGGTCACTCCTTCCTTTCCGGCTGCCGCCGCGCTTCGCGGCGGCGTAAACGCCGGCGGCGCACGGCCTTTTCAATCTCCACGACCGGCAGCAAAGCCAGCGCCAGCGCCATGGCGGTCAGGTACTCCGCGGCGGTGATGGGCCGGAAGGAGAAAGCCCTGTTCAGGAACGGGATAAAAATCACGGCGGCGGTAATCAGCAGGGAGAAGGCCAGCGTACCCCAGAGCCAGAGGTTCTGCTTCTTCAGGCTGAACAGTGACAGGACACGCGACCGCATATTGAAGGAGTTGAAGATTTCCACCATGCTCAGCGTCAGGAA
>ONXY01000421.1 GCA_900321945.1 uncultured Eubacteriales bacterium
CTTCAGGCTGTCCGCGAGTTCCCGGGGCGTAAAGACCCGGCCCTGATTCCGGTGGGAGATCTCCGCGTTCTGGCAGTAGGCGCAGCGCAGGGTGCAGCCGGAAAAAAAGACGGCGCCGGTTCCGCGGGAGCCGGAAACAGGCGGCTCCTCCCACAGATGCGGAGCGGTCCGGGCGATCAGCATTTCCTCCCCGAGTCCGCAGAAACCGGGCTTTACCGAGCGGTCCGCGCCGCAGCGGCGGGGGCACAGCGTACAGATCAGGCGGATCCCCTCCTTTCTCATCCTCCGGAAATAAATAATCCGCCGCAGCGGCCGGGTTTATTTTACATCCCCGGCCTGAAACCGGCAAGAGGGACGGACGGCGGAGCTGCTTCTCCGCCGGCGATCCTTCCGGCCGCGCGAAAAAAGGGCAGATCCGGCTCCGGCCGTTCCGGCCGGGTCCGGTCCGGGATCATCGTCCGGGAAGATGAAAAAGCGATCGTCCCGGGCAGCCGCCGGAAAGCTCCCGTGCGGACCGGCGCGCGGTTAGCGTTGAGTTTTGCGCGGTTTCGGGATATAATCATGAAAAACCCCGGCCGACGCGATCCGAAAGGGAGGGAAAAAAATGAAACGGATCCTGCTGAGAGCAGCCGCCTTTGTCATGACGCTGAGTCTGCTGTGGACGTCCGTGCGCGCGGAGAAGGCGCCGGACCAGGCTCCCGAAGAAGAAATCGTCACCGAAATGGATTTTGTACTCAAGGGAGAGGACTGCCACGTCTCCTTCATGAACGTCGGAGTCAGCGAAAACAGCCAGGTCCGCGTGAGGGTGAAATGCGGCGGTCCCTCCTGGCCGAAGGGCTGGGACGAATACGTCTGGGCAGCCGGGTACGATGCGGACGGAGAGGAATTGGAAACCTCGGGCCGAAGTATGGGAGACGATCCTGTGCGGGATATCTTCTTTATGAGATGGAACGAGCTGCCCGAGACGGTATACCTCTACAAAAACACCGACAAAAAGACCCGCTTCCTGGTCTGGCGGAATCCGGGGCGCCCGGAAACCCTGACCTCCGTTTACGTTCCGGGCGCGAACGAGCAGACCGAAGCGGACGTGATCCATTACGGAAAACCTTATCACGTCGTTCTCCGTTCCATCGGATTCGGCGAAAGCGGCGACCTGTGCGTCGCGATGTCCTGCCCCGAAGCCTGGCACGCGAAGAAAAACAAGGACGGCAACCGGGTCTGGGTCAGCGTGGGCGTGGGCGGCGAGGAAATCAAAGCGTCCCACCGCGGTTCGGACGACGGCGCGGACGAGCAGATCTTCCACTTCGACAGCGTCAGCGAAATGCCCGACGCGGTATACATCCGGTCCACGGACGACAAGGAGAAGGACCGGCGGGTTCTGATCTGGCAGAAAGGCGGAGAATACGTTCCCGGAGAGGTCCGGACCGCTCAGTATAACGGCTTCGACACGGCGCGGAACGTCGCGGACAGGTTCGGAATCTCCCTGACCGACGGCATGCCGCTGTACACTCCCGCCTGGCCCCGCCCCCTGAACGCGTATATGGTCACCCACGAGGACTGCCAGGTCGGAATCAACAATTCCGGTATGTTTACGGTTTCCGAAAAGGGGCTTGTGCCGGAAATCACAAAATATCTGGAGGAATGGATCGGGCTGATTCAGGAGGATTCCGGGGACCTGATCCGCTTCGTGGAGAACCCGGATTTCGCGGATATCCTTGTGTGCGCAGAACTGAGCTATTCCTACTACGGCACGTACACCGGCGGCACGAAGGGATATTCCTGCACCGTGACCCTGACGGCCGTTCAGCTGACGAACCCCGCCAACAGATGCTTCGTGGTCCGGACCCGGAAGCCGGAAAACACCGTTTCGGTAAAAGCCGGTTCCGCCAGATTCTGGAAAAATCCGCCGGACTTCGGCGGATCCCAGGAAATCAGAAAGATCATCCATACCGCCGAAACCTGGTACGGCCTCGACGGAAAGGACAAGTCCGGCGTGAAGCAGGTTCAGAAAGCACTCATCGCCCGGGGCTATATGAAAGGAAAACCAAACGGTTCCCTCAACGGCGCGACCCAAAAAGCGATTAAAAAGTTCCAGGCGGACTGCGGCCTGCCCCAGACAGGCAATCCGGACGAGGAGACCCTCCTGCGCCTGTACTACGCGCAGTAACGAAACGCACGCGCCGGACAGAATGCTGAATAGCAGCGCCGGGAACCGCCGCCATCGGAACATGCTGGATTCCGCGTGAGGAGGAAACCGGAGCCCTCCCGTACCCGTCAGACAGACGACAGCGCTGTTTTCGGCCGGCGGCAGAGCTGTTTCCCGTCGGTATGCCTTACAGCCGCACGCGAGGTAAGGCGCCTAAGCCTGACCGACAGGATCAGACAGGAAAGCACGCAGTCCTGCCGGTACGATGGGCCCGCGTTTTCTGATGCCGCCGCCCGCGCTCTCTTCACGCTTTATCATTCCGGCCCGCGGACTTGTGGGAAGGAAAAATTGGGTATATAATACAAAAGGAGAAGTATCCTGAAAGATGTATTGAAGGAGACGGAACCTTGGACGATATGGAAAACAGAACGGAAGAAAACAGGGAGCCGACACAGGGCGTGCCGGTGGCGGAGTCCGCGAAGACCGCTTCTC
>ONXY01000420.1 GCA_900321945.1 uncultured Eubacteriales bacterium
CAGCCATCGTTTCTGCCTGCTCCGCGCCCTGCGCATGTCCTCCGAGGGCTGCGACACGCGGGCGACGACGAGGTCACGCCTGAGTTCCGGGGACCCGACGGGTTTGTCCTCGTTTTCATCCCCGATCCCCAGCACAAGTCCCGCGATCATCAGGCCTATGGCGGCGAAGAAAAGCGGCGCGATGGGGGCGAACTTCTCCGCCACGATCCCGCGGGTGTAGATCGGTTCGAGAGGCTGCTCCGCCTTGCGGGCCGCGCCGTCTCTGTAGATCGTCACCGCGGATAAGGACAGGAGTACGACCAGCAGGGCGCACAGTACCGCCTGAATGATCAGATATATCCTGGTTCTTGTCATACGGGCATCTCCCTTTCCTGACCAAGTCCTACTAAACACAGGAGCCGCGCCAAGAATTGCGGCCCCTGTGAAGGGATGCTTCGTTTATTCGGCTTTGCTGATAAAGATGTTCACATCAGAGAAGGTGTCCAGCGTCCTGTAGGTTTCGTCGCTGATCACATATCCGTCCGGGACCTTGCCCACGTGGACGTCGTAGACCTTCGGCGCGTCTACCCGGAAGGTGGCTGTACCGTCTGCCCTGGTCTTCTGGAAGGAGCAGGTGGATTCATCACAGAGCTGCACGATCACGCCCTTGACGGGGTTGCCTTCCGTATCATAGACGATGACGCGGTATTCGCCGCTTTCGTTTTCCGCGGAGCCGGTCTTGGGCGAATCATTGACGGCATCGCCGGCCAGCAGCTTTTCAAAGGTCGGCTCGTAATCTTTCACGGCCGCGCCTCTGATCGGGTAGGTAAGGATCCTGCCTTCGCTGTCCACAAACAGAGAGAAGGGGTAGTTTTTGACCTGTGCAAAGACAGGGTTGTCTTTCGGCATCCATACGTTGGGATAGGTGACGCCGTTGTCCGCGAGCACTTTGCGGGCTGCGTCCGCCGTATCCTCCGTGGTATCCCGCTCGAGTTCGACGCCGACGATCCCGCAGCCCTTCTCCTGCAGGCGCCTGTGGATCTCGGCAAGCTCGCCCATTTCGTTCATGCAGTTGCTGCACCAGGTGCCCCAGATGTTGATCATGGTAATCTTGTTGTTCTTGAACAGGTCGGCGGATCTGACGACGTTGCCGTCAAGATCGGTGCTCTCAAATTCGACGGTCTGGCCGATAAATTCCGCCGCCGGATTCACCGGCTCGAAAAACTCAGCGGTCTGGAGCTGCGTCATCAGCTCAGCGCGCACAGTCCCGATGTCGGCGAGCATCGCCGCCTTCATCTCCTGGGGTGAATGCTCGTAATCTCCGGTATCCTCCGCGTTGTCAAACAGCGCGGTCAGGTTGTTTTCCATCGGTATGTTGATCAGATAATAGTGGTAATCGCCCTGCGTTCCGAACTCGATCACCTCGCACTGCGCAAGCATCGACTCATCGGCGTCCAATTCAGCCAGGCTCTTCGCGTCCGTGGTGATGAACTGGCAGATGGTGGTGGTAAAGGCGTGCGTAAGCTCATCGAACGCCTCCGCTTCTTCGCTGTCCTCCTCCATGCTGTCAATGGTTTCGATAATATTCCTGGGCAGGCTGGTATAGGCAATATCCATGGCGGAAAGGAAGGGCTCCATCTTTATGACACCGTAATTTTTCAGGTAAGGGTAGTTGACCGACTGATTCTGGACGGCAGAAAAGTCGAAAGCAAAGCCAAGCTCTTTGTAACTGTCGGTTTCCGCGAGGGCGGCTGCGCAGCTGATAAGCATCAGTGCGGCGAGCAGCAGGGAGAGGAATCGTGTTATGGCGCATACCTCCTGATTGTATGAATAATTACAGCTTCCTTCAGTTCACCTGGGGATTTCCTGAATTCAAGCGTTTCGGTCTCTTTTCCAGGATTCAGGCTCCATCCCCTCTTTTTCTGAAAGTGACTTTATTCTACATTAAAGTGACATTTTTGTCACCATAAGCAACTGGTTTCTTCCCGTGAATTTTGCTGAAAACGTACAGTTCGACAGTCAACAGAGCTATGATTGAGGATCGTTCCGGCAGGGCTTCTTTCCGTTTTCCGCGTCACACGCCCAGGTATTTTTTCATCTCTTCGATATACTGTTCCGCGAGCGGGGAGCGGACGCTGTTCTTCCGCTCGATATAACCGATCTCCATCGCGGCGGCCCCGGGATCCTCCCCCGTCCGCAGGGGGATGGCCAGATAGTCCAGGCCGCTGAGCTCCTCGCAGATGATGCCGGAGCAGAGGGTGTAGCCGTTCAGCCCCACCATCAGGTTCAGCACCGTGGCCCGGTCGCAGCAGTGAATCAGCCGGGGATACTGTTCCGTGGACATCAGTTCCTCGGAGAAATAGAAAGGCGCGTCCCCCTGCTCGAAAGCCAGGCAGGGATAGGGATGCAGATCCTCCAGGGTCAGTTCCTTCCGCTCCGCCAGAGGATGTTTCCGCCACAGATACACGTAGGCGGCGCAGGAAATGAGCGGACAGAAGACAAGACCCTCCTGGTCCAGCAGCTTTTTCAGGGGCTTCCGGTTGCTGTCGTTCATATACAGTACGCCGATCTCGCTGCGCAGGCTGCTGACGTCGGATATGACTTCCCGGGTCCGGGTTTCCCGGATGGCCAGCTCGTATTCCGCCACGTCCACCCGGCGCGCCGTCTCCACGAAGGCCTTTACGGCGAAGGAATAGTGCTGGGCGGATACGGCGAAACGGGTTCTGCGCTTCTCGATTTTCCCGAAGGTCTCCATCAGGTTCAGGTACTGGGTTTCCACCTGCCTCGCGTAGGGCAGAAGGCGGAGGCCGTCCGTCGTGAGGGTTACGCCCCTGCTGCCCCGGTGAAACAGGGTCATCCCCAGCTCCTTCTCCAGCTCCTTGACCGCGCTGGTCAGGGAAGGCTGGGAAACGTAGAGCTTTTCCGCCGCCTTTCCCAGGGAACCGGTCTCCGCGATGGTGATCAGGTAGCGGATCTGCTGCAGCGTCATGGCGCGCTCCTCCTTTTATCCCGCTGAAACGGCGCGGATCAGAGCTTCGAAATAATCTCCCGGTCCACTTTGCGGTAGAAGATCCAGGAAAGGGAGGAGGCAACCGCTTCCGCGATCACGAAGCTCCACCAGACCGCGTCCACCGTGCCGCAGATTTCCTTCAGCAGCCAGGCCGCGGGCAGCAGAATCAGCAGCTGCCGGCAGAGAGAGATGATCAGGCTGTAGGATCCCCGGCCGATGGCCTGGAAGCAGTTGGACAGGCAGATGCTGACGGAGGCCAGGAGGAAGTGGATGCTGATGATCCGCAGAGCCGTTCTGCCCAGACGGGTCATGGCCAGCGTCACCTCCGAGGTGGACTCCCCGGATTCGAAGAGGCTCATCAGCGTGTCCGGGAACAGCTGGAACAGGAGCAGGCCCGCGGTCAGCATGACGAGATTCCAGAGCCAGGCCGTCTTCACCGCCTGATGTACCCGGTCCTTCAGCCGGGCGCCGAAATTGTAGCCGATAATGGCCACCATGCCGCTGCCGAGGCCGAAGACCGGCATGAACACGAAGGACTGAAGCTTGAAGTAAACGTTCAGGACGTTCACCGCCGCGTTGCCCTCCGCGAAGGAGGACAGCAGGCCGTTCATGCCCACGTTCATCACGGAGCCGATGGCCTGCATCACCGTGGAGGGCAGGCCCACCGCCAGAATTCCCTTCAGAATAATCCGGTCCGGCCGGAACTCCCGGAGCGCCAGGCGCAGCTCCGGGTTCTTTTTCTGGTTCAGCGTGAACCCCACCAGAGCGCTGACGTGCTGGCCGATCACCGTGGCGACGGCGGCGCCCGCGACGCCCATGGGCTTTATTCCGAGCCAGCCGAAAATCAGGATCGGGTCCAGGACGATGTTGGTCACCGCGCCGGACAGCTGCGCCGCCATGGAGAGCGTGGTGTTCCCCGTGGACTGGAGCATCCGCTCGAAGAGCACGGCGCAGAAAACGCCCAGGCTGAAGGTGGTGACGATGCTCAGGTACTGCGTGCCCATACCGCGGATCAGATCCGCGTCCGCCAGGTTGTCGGAAACGAGCGTGTGCATGCACGCCCCGGCCAGGAACACTCCCACAACAAAAAAGATCAGGAAGCCGCAGACCATGATCAGCATTCCGTTCCACGCCGCCGTGCGGGCGTCGGCCGGTTTCTTCTCCCCCAGCTTCCGGCTGATCAGGCTGTTGACGCCCACGCCCATGCCGACGCTCAGGGCGATCATCAGCATCTGGACCGGGTAGGCCAGGGACACCGCCGTCAGGGCGTTGGGGTCGTATCTGGCCACGTAAATGCTGTCGACCACGTTGTACATGGCCTGGACCAGCATGGATATCATAATGGGTATGGACACCTTCGGGATCAGTTTCCCCATGGGCATTTCGCCCAGCATTCTGGACCGTTCGTCCCGCTGCATCTGCTTCAGCACCCCCGGAATCAAAAATGAACAGAAGAATGGTATCACGTGCTTTCCGGGCCTGTCAAGAGACCTGAACAGCCGGAAAGCCCGCAAAAAAGCGGGGCGGGAAATGATCCGCCCCGCGTACGGGATCCGCGGCTTATGCCAGAACGGAGGAGGTGGCTTCATCCTCGTACTGCCGGGTGTAAAGGCGGTAATAATACCCCTTCGCCTTCAGCAGCTCCGCGTGGGTGCCCCGCTCCACGATTTTGCCGTCGTTCACCACCAGGATCAGGTCCGCGTTCCGGACCGTGGAAAGCCGGTGGGCGATGACCAGGGAGGTGCGGCCGGCGATCACCGTTTCGATGGCGGACTGGATCTTCTGCTCGGTCAGCGTGTCCACCGACGCGGTGGCCTCGTCCAGCACCAGGATCCGCGGATCCGCCAGAATCGCCCGGGCGAAGGAGATCAGCTGCTTCTCGCCCGTGGACAGCAGATCGCCGCCTTCGCCCACGTCGGTGTCCAGGCCCTTTTCCATCCGGGCCACCACCTCGTCGGCGGAAACCAGGGCCAGCGCCCGGCGGATCTCCTCCTCCGTGGCGTCGGGCCTGCCGTACAGAAGGTTTTCCCGGATGGTGCCGGAAAAGAGGTGAGGCGTCTGCAGCACGTAGCCGATGGCGCTGTGCAGCCAGAGCTGGGAGCGTTCCCGGGCGTCCCGGCCGTCGATCAGCACCTGCCCCTCCGTGGGCTCGAAGAAGCGGCACACCAGGTTGACGAGGGTGCTCTTGCCGGCGCCGGTCTCCCCGACGATGGCGATGCTGCTTCCGAAGGGGATCTCCAGGCTGAAGTGCTCCAGCACGTATTCGTCCCCGTCCGGATAGCGGAAGGAGACGTCCCGGAAGGCGATATCGCCCCGGATGGGCTCCCAGTTTTCCTTCTTCGGGTTAAAGCTGTCGCCGTATTTCGCGATCACCTCTTCGGAATCCTTCACATCCGGAACCGTGCCCAGCAGCTTTGTCAGCCGCTCGATATTCACCTGGGTGGTAATGACGTCCGAGATGGCGTCCACGATCCACCGGACCGGCTCCATCATACCCTGGGCGTAGCTCATGAACATGGAGAAGGTGCCGACCTCGCTTTCCGCGATGTATCCGCCCTTCCACAGCACGATGGCCAGGGCCAGGGAGGAGGACAGGTGCATCGTCAGGGAGAAAAGCCCCCGCAGCCGTGCCGCGTGGATGCCCTTTCCGCGCATTTCCCCGGTGTCCTTCAGGAAGTCCCGGCTCATTTTGTCCTCGATCACCAGGGTTTTGATCGTTTTCGCGCCGGTGATTCCCTCGTTGAAATCCCCGGTGATTTTGCTGTTCAGTTCCCGGATCTGCCGGTTGGCCCGGATCAGCTTTCCCTGGAAGAGGGAAAAGAGGATCACGATCAGCGGCAGAACGCCCATGACCATCAGCGCCAGCCGGGCGTTGATGATCAGCATGATCACGACGGAGCCCAGCAGATAGCTGGTGTGCCAGACGCTGTCCATCAGCGTCCAGGAAACCAGGGAGCCGATGCGCCCGGTGTCGCTCATGAC
>ONXY01000418.1 GCA_900321945.1 uncultured Eubacteriales bacterium
CAGGACTGCGTTCAGGAAGGGACGGTCACCCTGGAAAACCGGCGGGACCGGATCCTCGGAAACTGGATTATCTGCCTGCCCCACCAGCTTACCCTGCAGCTTCTCACGCCGGAAGAGGTTCTGGCCATGATGACGGATTCCTCCTCCGCTGAAAACCCCTGACCGCTCCGCCGTCCCCGTCCCGCCTGCCGGGGCGCGGGACCGCCGGATCGGCGGCGGCGCGGGAAAAACGCGGGACCGGATTCTCTCCGGTCCCGCTTCATTTTTGCCCGTCCGCCCGGCCGTCCCCGGGCGGACGAAAGCGCCGGGCGGAGTCCGCGCCGGCGCCGTATATCCGTATTATACCAGTTTATCCAGAACGGAGGATCCGATCGTTCCTTCCGGCATGGCCACGCCGAAATTCTCCGCGACGGTGGCTCCGATGACCGCGAAGGTATCCGTCTCCGGCAGGAGTCCCGCTCCCTTCATGCACGGCGCGTAAGCCAGGAAGGGCACTTTTTCCCGGGTGTGGTCCGTACCCGTATAGGTGGGATCGTTTCCGTGGTCCGCCGTCAGGATCACCAGATCGTCCGGCCTCAGTTTCCCTTCCAGGATCCCCAGTTTCTCGTCAAAGCGTTCCAGCTCGCCCGCGTATCCGTTCACGTCCCGCCTGTGTCCCCACAGCGCGTCGAAGTCCACCAGGTTCACGAAGCACAGGCCTGTGAAATCCTTTTCCGCCGTTTCGATGGTCTGCTCCATCCCGTGCACGGAGCTTTTGGATTTGTAGGCTTCCGTGATGCCCTCCCCGACGAAAATATCGTTGATTTTCCCGATGGAAATCACGTCCAGCCCGGCGTCCTTCAGCGCGTTCAGCGCCGTCCTCCCGAAGGGCTTCACGGCGTAATCGTGCCGGTTCGGCGTCCGGACGAACTCTCCCTTCTTCCTGCCCAGATAGGGGCGGGCGATGACGCGTCCTACCTTCCATTCGTCCTTCATGGTCAGCTCCCGGGCGATCTCGCAGCAGCGGTACAGCTCGTCCAGTCCGAAGGTCTCCTCGTTGCCGCAGATCTGCAGCACGGAGTCCGCGGAGGTGTAAACGATCATATGCCCGGTAGCGATCTCCTCTTCCGCCAGTTCGTCCAGAATCTCCGTTCCGCTGGCCGCCTTGTTGCCGATCACCTTGTGCCCGGTCCGCTTCTCCAGCTCGTCCAGCAGTTCCTTCGGAAAACCGGTTTCCGTAAAGGTGATGAAGGGCTTCGTCGTATGCAGGCCCATCATCTCCCAGTGCCCGGTCATGGTATCCTTGCCGGCGCTGCGCTCGTTCATTTTGCAGTAGTACGCCAGGGGTTTCTCCGCCGGCGGGATTCCCTTCAGGCTGTGAAGGTTCGCCATTCCCCAGCGCTGCAGGTTCGGAATTCTCAGATGATCCGCCTTCTGCGCGATATGTCCCAGCGTGTCCACGTCAAAGTCCCCGAAGGCGTCCGAGTCCGCCATGCGCCCCACGCCCAGGGAATCCAGCACAATGACAAAAATACGGCGGTATTTCGGCATAGATATTCATCTCCTCTGATTCTGTATGGCCATCTCCGGCCTTCCCGTCCGATATTGTATCATGTCCCGGCGTCTTTGACAATCCGGCCCGGGGGAATTCGTCCCCGGATAAGCGCGCCGGCTCCGTTTCACGCCGGGCTTCCGGTCTTCTCCGTTGTGCCCGTCGGCGTATCCGCCGCGGATTCCGCTCACAGTTCGACGGTGATCCGGTTGGCCGCCTCCCCGGGCCCCCCGCCCGAATGGCGTATCCCGGCGGCCATGCCCCTCAGTACGGTGTGGGGCAGATCGTCTCCCTCCGCGGTAATATCCATGACCGGGCCGTCGTAGCATACATTCATCGTCGCCCGTTCCTCCGCTTCGGAGTATTCGATTACGGCCCGGATACGCGGCGGATCCGGCCGGGACAGCAGCATCTGCGTCAGTTCCTCGAAGACCAGCTGGATGCGGTTCGCCAGTTTTGGCGGGATCTGGTTCCTGCTGCAGTACCGGAGGATTTCCCCTTCCGTGCCGAAAAAGTCGTAATCGCGGCTTTCAATGCTCAGCTCCAGCACCTTCAGCCGCCGCACAAACCTGCGGGTGTTCTCCCGCCGGGGATGGTCGAAGATCTGCTCCGGACTGCCGTCTTCATAGACGCCCCCCTCATCCATGTAGAATACGCGGTTGCAGATGGCCTTCGCGAAGTTCATCTCATGGGTGACGATCATCAGGGTCTTCCCCGTCCGGGCCAGGTCGCGGATCACGGCCTGCACTTCGCCCACCATCGTGGGGTCCAGGGCGCTGGTCGGCTCGTCCAGCAGAATGACTTCAGGATCCATGGCCAGCGTCCGCGCGATGGCGATGCGCTGCTTCTGTCCGCCGGAAAGCTCGTCGGGATAGTTGAAGGCCTTCTCCGCGAGGCCCACCGTTCTGAGCAGGCGCATGCCCGTGTCGTAGGCCTCCTGCTTCGGCCGCCCGAGCAGATCCATCGGGGCGAGCATGACGTTTTCGATCACCGTTTTGTGCCCGAACAGGTTGAAGCTCTGGAACACCATGCCCATCTTCCGCCGCACCCTGTTGATGTCGCACTTCGGATCGGTGATCTCCTGGCCGTCCAGCCAGATCCTGCCCGCGGTGGGCTTTTCCAGCTGATTGATGCAGCGAAGCAGCGTGCTCTTGCCCGTGCCGGAAGGGCCGATGACGGAGATGACGTCGCCGTCGCGGATTTCCGCGTTCACGTCCTTCAGGGGCGTGACGTTCGGGTATTCTTTTTTCAGATGTTCAATCCTGATCATCGGTCTTCACCCCCTTCAGGATGTCGGCGGGTTTACGGCGTCTGGGATTGAAGCCGGCGCCGATGCGCCCGATCAGGAAACCGATCAGCCCCTCCAGTACGAAGTAGATGACCGTAATGGCGATCAGCGGGAAGAACGCTTCGTAGGTCCGGCTTCGGACGATGTCGCCCATTTTTGTCAGATCCTGTACGGCGATATAGCCCACGATGGCCGTCGCCTTGATGAGGCTTACAATCTCGCCCCGGTAGGCGGGCAGCACATGGGGCAGCGCCTGAGGCAGAATGATCCGGAAGAAGGTCCGGCGGCTGGAGTATCCCAGCGCGTAGGCGGCTTCATACTGCCCCCTGTCCACGGCTCCGACGCCCATCTTCAGCAGCCCGAACACGGCCGCCCCGAAGGTGAGCGTAAAGCCGATCACCGCCACAAGCACGCCGCTGACAGCGACGGAACCGAAGATGATATAGAAGAGGATCATCAGCAGCACCACCATCGGCATGCCCTGAACCAGCCACACGCAGAACCGGGTGACGGCGTTCGCGGCGGGATTGCCGTTCCGGCACAGCATGAACACGGCGAACCCCAGTACGGTTCCGGACAGGATCGTCAGCGCCGTGATCAGCAGCGTGGTGAGGATGCCCTGCACGAACAGCTTCCAGCGGTTTTCGCGGATGAACGTCTTGTTGAAGCTGTCCCTGACGCCGTCCAGGAAGGAGACGCTCTCCGCCGTCCCGTCGGAGAGATCCGCCTCTTTCGCCGCGTCAAGGTCCCGGGTCATCACAGCCAGCACGATGCCGCCGTAGCTGGTCGGGTCGGAAAAAAACACCTGTTCCGCGCGTTCCGGCGTCGCGTTCATGTCCGTGGAAAAGTCGTACTTTCCGTACTGAACGGCCGGGATCCTCGCGGCGAAATCCACGTCCCCCAGTTCCAGGGCGTACCCTCTGTCCCGGCAGAACCGGACGGTGAGGTCGATGTCGTAGCCGACGTTCTTCCCTTCCTTTATATAGGAGAACGGCATGTCCGTTGAGGTGGTGACGACCCGGATGACGCCGTTTTCCCCGGTAAGGTCCGACGTGTCCACGACCTTCCGGTCTTCATCGGCGCCGAACCAGATGTCCTCCAGTTCCCGCATCGTGCCGTCCTCCCGGCACCGGGCCAGGAAACCGTTCAGTTCCGCGCAGAGCGCGGCGCTCTTCGGGTCGTTTTTCCGGAAGGCGAAGCAGTAGTTGTTCTGCGTGAGGCGCTCGGGAATATAGCTGATCTCCGGCTGCTCCGTATGCAGCATTCTGAGCTCCGGCTCATCCCCCAGGAAGGCGTCGATCTTCCCCCCGAGCAGCGCCGTGACGCAGTCCGGATAAGAATCCAGCAGCATGGTCTCGCTGTCCGGGAAGAACTTTCCGGCGGCTTCCTCCATGAGCGGACCGACCAGCACGCCCAGGCGCTTCCCGTTGTAATCCTGCCAGCGGACGCCGGACGCGGCCTGCCCCGCCTCTTCGTCCCCGGTATTGAGCACGGCCATGGC
>ONXY01000412.1 GCA_900321945.1 uncultured Eubacteriales bacterium
CTTTTTTGTCTTGCGGAACGCGCCATTTTCATCACCTTCCTGATTTTATCAGGCGCCTCCGTTCTGTGTCAACGCAGAAGGTCCGTTCCCCTATGTCCCGAGGATACGGCAGACAATTGCCGTGGCAAGGATATCCGTCATGAAATCCGCAGCTGGCTGGGCAAGGAGAATCCCCGTAAATCCTATCCATGCCTTCAGGGCGGTGATGGTGATGATGAAAAAGATACCCTGCCTGCACAGGGAAAGGGCCAGCGCCCCGGACGCATGTCCGACAGCCTGGCATACGCAAATGGCTACCAGGGATACACCCGACAGAATGGAGCTGATCTGCATAAAGCGAAGCATATCCGTGCCTGTCCGGATCACTTCCGGGTCGTTCAGGAACCGTAGCAGCAGTAAAGGCGCAGTAAGGAACAGGACCACTGCAAAGCCCAGTCCCAGGCCCGCTTCCAGCACGAAGGCAAACCGGAGTGTGCTCCGGAAGCGCCTGCTTTCCCGGCTTCCCCAGGTGTATCCGAACAGCGGCTGCCCGCCGAAGGCAAAGCCGATCAGCGTCATCATGGCGATCATATTGATTCTGGATGCAATGCCCATGGCAGCGATATTCCCGTTGCCGTAGGGCTCCAGTGCTCGGTTCATCAACATCATGTTCAGGCTGAACATGATATTGGTCACTGACGCCGGGATCCCGATCCGCAGGATCTCTCCCATTTGACCTGCCGCCTTCCTGCCTTGCCGGAAGTCTGCTGTGATTACCTGGCACTTTTTACGGATGATCAGCAGATAAATTCCGCAGGACAGCACGTTGCTCAGAGCCGTCGCCAATGCAGCGCCCGCCGCCCCCATCTTCAGGCCGAAGATGAGCAGCGGATCCAGAGCAATATTGACCACGGATCCCGCCACTGCACCCCACATTCCCAGGTTTGCCAGGCCTTCCGTCCGCAGCTGGTTGTTCGGGATCATTGAGAAAATAATGAAAGGCGTGCCCAGGGCGATCCAGGTCAGGTAGGCAGCCGCGTGCGGCATGGACGCGTCGTTGGCCCCCAGCAGCCGCAGGATCGGCGTCCGGAACAGCAGCATGGCCGCCACCACCGGCAGGGCCAGTTTCAGGTAGGCCTGCGGCACCGGCGTTTTTTCAAACAGCTCCCGCTGCAAGCCTTTCTCCTCCTATCTCTTGTCCCGGTCCACCTGTTCCAGGAACAGCATGCCGACCAGGACGTACAGTACGATAAATCCGAAGAGGATCCCCCAGTTCAGCAGCACGTTCCCCCTCGTGAAGGAATACTCTCTGTTCTGCAGCTGGGAAGCCGTCAGGCTGCCCACCTTGTGGTGCACCTCGTCGATGGCCATGACCCGCTGCAGCCTCGAAACGAAGCTCTCGGGATCCTCGTTTTTCATCGTGCCCAGCGCCGTGATCAGGATCGTGGACTCCTGCGAGTTGTAGTCCGATACGGCGCATATGCTCTGGATTCCCCATTTGCTGACCGTGCCGTTGGACAGCACCTGCCCGACCTCGTTCAGCGGGAGCATGAAGTTGGCGAAAACCAGCTGCACGATCAGGACGAACGGCATCACGGTCATGGCGGTCATCGGCGTATGAACGATGCAGGAGATCATCAGTCCCAGCATATCCGCGGCGTAGGTAATCAGGAACATCGAGATGCCCAGGTCCAGCAGGAAGCTGCCGGTCACCGCGCTTACGGAAGGAACGTGCACCCCGAAAGCAAGGAAGATCGCCAGCATCATGCCCACCTGCGCCAGGCTGATGATCGCCTGGTAGATCATATGCGACGCCAGGTAGGCGGAAATATGCAGCCCGGCCCGGTGCTCCCGCTTGATGATCCCCCGTTCCTTGCAGACCACCTGGATGGAGTTGAACACCCCGTTCCAGATGCAGACGCACGTGATGGCAAAGGCCGCGTATGCCGTGCCTTCCATATTGATGAACATCTGCTCGCCGATGACGTAGACCACCAGGTATGCGATGATCGCCGACAGCGGCAGCACCTTCCAGTTCCCTTCGTTGATGAACATCCGCAGGTGCTTTCCCAGGAAAATCGGAATCTGCTCAAGCCGGCTCTTGTAGCGCAGTTCGCCGGACGGTTCCTCCTCTTCCTCTTCCTCCCTGCCTGCCTCCCGGAACGCGCTCCTGTCCCGCAGCGCCTGCCCGGCCGCGTAGGTCCTGTATTTCTCAATGTACTCGTCCGCCCGGCCCTCGCCGCCCTCGTTCACGGCGTTGATCCGCTTGACCACGTTTTCCAGC
>ONXY01000411.1 GCA_900321945.1 uncultured Eubacteriales bacterium
GGCCAAGGAGCTTCGCAGCCTGGTGCAGCAGGGAATCTTCCGGAGGCTCCTGCCCCCCTTCGGAGCCCGGTACGCCGCCTGGCAGTTCGTCCGGGAGGACGGAAAGCAGGCGCTGATCTGCGTTTACCGGATTCTGTCCGAGCCGAACACGCCGCCGGTCCGGGTAAAGATGCGCGGGCTGGATCCCGCGGCCTCCTACCGGGATGAAACCGGGAAAGTATATTCCGGAGCCTCGCTGATGTACCTCGGGTTCAGCGCCCGCATCCCGGGCGACTTCGGAAGCTGCGTTATGCTCCTTGAAAAAACGGAACAGCCCTGAAGAATCCCGGAAATATGCCTCCGCCGGAACCGGGAAGCCCGCGGAATCCCGCCGCGGAGAATTCAGGAGAGCAAGGGAGGGACGCGTATCTGTGACAAAGATCGAAGAGCTGCTGCAAACCCCGTACTGGATCATTGACATTCTCCCGATGCGGGTGCCGGAAAACAGTCCGGGACAGTATTTTGCCGTTGAAAAACACCTCCGGGAGGAGCAGATGACAGTCGTCAGGCGGAAGCATGCCAATGTGCTGCTGAAGCTGAACTGCTACCGCGATATTGAACTGGACGGAGAAAAGAACCCGGAACCGGTCCGGATCGCCGGGGCGGCCGCGGAACGGGTTTCCTGTTTCATAACCGGCGATTCCATGATCCTGTCCGAACCGGATGATACGCATATGACGCTGTTTAATCCTGATGAGGAACTTCTGGAACTTGTAAAGGCCCTCGCGTCGGCGGAGGGCCTGTTCGTGTGGAAGCCGTAATGCAGGCGGCGGACGGACGCGGTTTCTGTCAGCCGCGAAAAGCCGCAGCCTGCCGACGTACGTTTTCCGGTTCCCGGCCGTCAGCCGTCCCGCGGAACCGGAAGACGTTTTTTTCTTCTGCCGTTTCCCTTACTCAACCGTCAGCGAGGAAAGAACCGTCTCAATGACCGGCACGGTATTTTCGGCTCCGGCAAAAACGACCACCGTTCCGTTCACGGCGCCGATATGATACCGCCTGGCTTCGCCGTTCCTGTCAGTCGCGGCGGTCAGCCAGAGCCTTCCGTTCACGGTCTTCTCTGTCAGCTGATCCTCAGCCGCGCCGACAGCCGCCGCGAAGGCAGCCCGGGCAAAAGCCTCCGTCGTCAGCCTGCCGCGGGTCACCCCGGCGGCGGTATACTGTTCGCGCATGCTTTTGCCCATCTGGCGCCAAACATCCGTCGCGCTGAGGGAAAAGACGTCGGTTCCGTCGGTGAACACGGCGTTTCCGTTCGCGCAGCTCTGCAGACGCCAGCCGTCCGGAACAGGGAATGTCAGGCCGGATACGGGGTCGTCAAATATGCCGCCTTCCGCTCCGTTTTCAGCTTCCCGGGCCATTGCGGCTTCCGCCTCCGCCCGGTCCGCGCGCGCCGCTTCGGTGATTACCGGCTGATCCTCTCCGGGAACGGAACCGTTTGAACCGGTCACGTGCGCGTTCCGGCAGATCGCGTCCACGACCCCCATTCCGCTGAGAACCCGTCCGAAAGCGGCGTAGTTTCCGTCCAGATGCGGCGCGTCCGCGTGCATGATAAAGAACTGGCTGGAGGCGCTGTCCGGATCGGCGGAACGGGCCATGGACAGAACGCCGCGTTCGTGTTTCAGCGGGTTTGCGACGCCGTTGGAGGAAAACTCGCCCCTGATGTTCGTCCCGCTGCCGCCGGTCCCGTTTCCAAGCGGGCAGCCGCCCTGGGCCATAAACCCGGGGATGATTCTGTGGAAAGTCAGCCCGTTGTAAAAGCCGCTGTCCACAAGGTTCAGAAAATTCTCCGCCGTAACCGGCGCCCATTCCGGATAAAGCTCCAGATAGATATCCCCGTAATCCGCGACGCGCAGAACGACCACCGGAGAATCAGCGGCGCCGGATTCCGCGCTTCCCGCTGAGAAGGGCGGCATGAGCATCATGACGAGGGCAAGCATTCCCGCAAAGATCCGCATAAGCATTTCTTCCTTTCCTCCCGGCTTCCGCCGGACCCGGATGAATCAGGTTCCGGCTGGATTATATCATTTTTCCCGGGTCCGCGGCAATCCGGAATCAGAGGCTGAACAGCCCTTTATGCGCCCGGTTTCATCTTCCAGGTTCTCCCGCCGCTGATTCTGTCGGAAAGATCAAAAACAATGCCGGCAGAACGGCGGAATTTTTTTCTGCCATCTCGGGGAATCCTTGCGTATAATCATATGTCCGGCGCGAAAACCGCACGGAACAAACATGAAGGAAGCCCAAAGGGCAAGGAGGATATGAAAATGAATTTCAAGGGTGTAGGAGCGATCTTCTGTCTGATCGCAGCTGTTCTGACCGGCGTCCGTTATCTGACCGCAGCCGTTTTCATGAGCGGTACGTCCACCTGGAGCGCTGAACTTTTCGCGGCTTCGCTGACGTATGTCGGCCCGGCTCTTCTGATCGCCGCCATCGCCGCGCTGGTCGTCGGGATTTGCTTCCTGGGTCTGGGAATTGTGAAGGACGAGAAAAAGGCCGGGAAATAAACCGCTCCGCTGATCCGTACCGGATCACGGGAGCTTCCCGGGTGAAAAACAGAGATCAGCGTCTGACAGGCAGGCGCTTACACCGCGGAACCATGAAACAGGTTCCGCGGTTTCTTCTTTATACACGGGCCGCGGGGGAAGTCGGCTCAGTACAGGATCGCGGGCAGGAAAAAAGACCGGCGGAAAAGCGGCCGCCGGCCTGATGAATCACCGGGATCTGATTATTTATTCTGCAGGATCAGGTCCACAGTCCTGAGCTGCTGCTCTCCGGAAGAGATCCCGGCCTCTCCGTCGCCGCTCTGTTTTCCGTAATTCCCGAACTGCGCGTGGTTTCCGCCCTGAATAACATACGTCCTGGTGTCGGCCGGCAGATACCGGTATGCCTTCTCCAGCCTCTTCCTGTTGAGAACGCCGTCCTCGTCCCCGTAGATTACGACGGTCCGGGTGTTTTCGTTCAGCGGCCTTGACGGATATGAGGCAAGCAGAAAGACCCCTGCCAGCCGTGAACTGTGCGCCGCGGCATAGCTCGCGGCCATGACGCCTCCGAGGGAATGACCGCCGATATACCAGCGGGCATAATCGTGCTGCGCCATCACATAATTCGCTTTGTTAGCTCCGAAGACCGCCAGCCGGAACGGCATCCTGACAAGACAGACGTCCATGCCCCGGCCGGCGAGCTGATGAAGCAGCGGAGCGTATGCGGTTTCCTCCACCTTCCCGCCCGGATAGAAGATAAGCGCGTTTTCTTCGGAAGGCCCGTCAAAATGCCATCCGTATCCGGTCTGCTTTACCGTAACCGTTTCATCGGATTTTAATGCCGGATACGCGGACTCGTCGGAATGATAGTAGCGCTCCGCGTAGATCAGGAAAGCCAGGCACAGAAGGACGGCCGCCGCTGCCGGAAGAATCCATA
>ONXY01000410.1 GCA_900321945.1 uncultured Eubacteriales bacterium
CTTTGCGAGGAAGTCCAGCGTACAATGCCGTGGGTGGAACGGATCATCCTTTCCGGCTACGACGATTTCGCCTATGCCCAGAAAGCGATTTCACTCGGCGTGCGGGAATACCTGCTGAAGCCTGTCACGGCGGCCGAACTGGAAGCCGCCCTCAACCGCGTGAAACAGAAAATCGAAGAAAAGCGCAGGGAAAACGAAAACCTGTCGGCCATGCGGGAGAGGCTGTCCTCCGGAAACCAGTTCCTGCGCGACAAACTGCTCGCGTCCCTGTTCACGGACGAGGGCGATCCGCAGGACGACGACGCGCTGCTCAGCCAGATGCGCGGCCTGGGAATCAACCTGTCAGCCAGCTGCTACACCGTCATCGATATCGCCTTCGACGCCGACGGGGAGGAAAGACTCGCGTGCCGGAACGCGCTTTTTTCGCTCGCGGAGATGAGCGGCGGCGGCGTGTTCGTGTGCGGCGCGCCGAAAGGCGCCCGCGCGCTGGTGCTGGGCGACCGGCTGAACGACGCGGAGGAGCGCGCCTATTCCTTCGCCAATTCCGTCATCCACCTGCCGGAACTCCGCCAGGCCGGGCACCTGCTGATCTCCGTCGGGGAGACGGTCAGCGATTTCCATGCGGTCCGCCAGTCCATGAAGACGGCCAGGCATGCGCGCCACCTCCAGAACGCGGAACGGCCGGTGGATCATATCATTATCGGGGTCAACGAACAGAAAGGTTCGGACCATCCGCTTTCCGAAACGGAACTCAGTCCGCTTTACGAGCGGCTTCAGTACGCGCCTGTCGGCAGCGTGGAAGGGATCCTGACGGAATATTCCGAGAGCATGGACCCCGCGCTTGCGCTCGGATACCTGCGCGTGGCCGCGCTGCTCGCCGCCAGGCGGATTATCCAGGAATCCGGCGGAAACCCGAGGGACGTGCTGACGGACAAGCAGGTCGCGGAAGCGCTGCATACGGAAGGGGAGGAAGGATTCCACCAGCTGGCGGAACTCCTCCGTACCGCGATGGCATACCGGGACCGGAACCGGTCCGGCTACGGGGATTCCACGATCAGCCGCGCGCGCGCCTACCTTTCGCAGCATTTCGCCGATCCGAACCTGATGCTGCAGGACGCCGCGGACGAAGTGCACCTGTCCCAGAGCCATTTTTCGACCGTCTTCGCGCAGGAAACCGGCCTGACTTTCACGCAGTACCTGACGGCGCTGCGGATCGGAAAAGCGAAAGAACTGCTGGAAGCGACGGAGATGCGATCCTCCCAGATCGCGCTGGAAGTGGGTTACAACGATTCCCACTATTTCAGCTATCTTTTCAAGAAAACAACAGGTATGACTCCGGGGGATTACCGGCGGAAGTATCGGTCGCAGGAATAAAAAAATCAACTTTCTGAAAAAGATTTTCAACTGAATTACAAAGAAAACTGTCAAAAACGGAAAATAACATACCAAAATAAGAATCTTCTATATTTCAAAAACAGAGGTCTTTTTTTATACTTTATGCAAAGATGGCTTAAAGCCAAAAACGTTAGGAGGAGAATCCCATGAAGAAAATTGTCGCCCTGGTTATTGCTCTGGTGATGGTGTTCTGCGCCGCGGCCGCTCTGGCTGATGGAATTTCTGTCGGCATCATCAACCTGGACCCCGCTGAGTCCGGATACCGTCAGGCAAACGTCAAGAACCTGAATGATGTTTTCACCGCGGAGAACGGCTATGATGCAACGTTCGTGACTGCCCCCACTGCTGACAAGCAGCTGGACGCTTTCAAGACCTTCATCACTGCTGAAGTCGACTACATTCTTGTTTCCGCCGCTGACACTACCGGCTGGGACAAGCTTCTGCAGGAAGCGAAGGATGCCGGCATCAAAGTGTTCCTGTTCGACCGTATGATCGACTGCGATCCGAGCCTCTACACAGCCGCTGTTGTTTCTGACATGCGCGTTGAAGGCGAGACTGCAGTTGCCTGGCTGGAAAGTCAGGGCCTCGAAGAGTACAAGATCCTGCATATCCAGGGACAGCTGGGCAGCGCCGCTCAGATCGGCCGCAGCGATCCGCTGACTGAAAAGTGCGAAGCCGAAGCCAACTGGACCATC
>ONXY01000409.1 GCA_900321945.1 uncultured Eubacteriales bacterium
CGCCGTCCATATCGCGCCAGCCGGTCGCCATCTCACCGGTGCCCCGCATGAAGAAGTAGTTACCGTCGACCTTCAGCCAGTTCTCCTGGACCAGGGTGCCGTCCTCCAGGCAGTAGTACCATTTTCCTTCGTCCTTCAGCCAGCCGGTGATCATAAGGCCGTCTTCCCCGAAGTAATACCACTTTCCGTCGATCTTCTTGAAACCCTTGGTCATGGTCCCGTCGGACAGGTCCATGTAGTAGTAACCATCCCTCGTCTGGATCCAGCCTTTATGGCGGGTGCTGTCAGAGTCATAGTAGACCCATCCGCCATCCTCGGAGACCCATCCGGTCGCCGCGAGAGCATTCGTGGCAGGAGACAGGACCAGGGCGCAGACTGTAAGGGCGGCAGCCGCCTTTCCGACGATAGTTCTTTTTTTCATCTGGGGTAACCTCCTTGTAGACTTGCAACGTATGGATTCAGTATAGCACCCGCGGAACGGATGGAAAAGGAGTCTGTTTCATTAAGATTCAGAAAACGTTTCGTCACAGGCGCCTTACAAAGTCTTCAGAAAACCTTACGGGCCGCTGCCAGTCTGCCGAATTCTTTCGCGTAACGGTACATGATGAGTGTGTATTCCCCGAACGGGGTTCCGAGGTTCTCCTTGTAGACAGCCCAAAGCGCCCACAGGAACCCGCCGAGGGCCATGTAAGCATAGACAAGGAGCGTTTCCTCTTCTTCCGGCGCCCGGCCGAGGTATTCGGCCAGCAGTCCGTCGGCTTCTTCCCGGGTGAAATACGAGTAGATCGCGCACATGGCGATGTCGGTCAGCGGATCCGCCATTCCCGCGTATTCCCAGTCGATCAGGCGGAGTCCGTCCCTTTCCGTGAACAGGAAATTGGTCGCCACGCTGTCGATATGGGCGAGGACCGAAGGACGCTTAAGGGAATCGATCCAGGAGAGGAGACGGTCCATCAGCGCGTAAACGGACGCGTAGTCCTCAAAGGGGATCCCGCCGCTGCCAAGACACAGGCCTTCGTAAAAGCCGATCCGCTCCCGGAGATCGAAGCTGTGGGGGACCCGGATGCCGGAAGCGTGCAGCTTCCTGAGAAGAGCCATACAGGCTTTCCGGTCTGCGTCCGACGAAAGATCGGCTGTGCGGGAATTCTCATAGTACGAAGAGATCTTGTATCCAGTCGCGGGATCAAAATAGAGCACTTCTTCCGACAGGCCGAGATCCCGGACCGCCTCGTATACGCACCCTTCCTGCTTCCGGTCGATCAGCTTGTCCGTTCCTTCTCCCGGAATGCGGCAAATGCAGGACTTTCCGCATGTTTCAAAGAGGAAGGAGTGGTTCGTCATGCCGGCTTTCAGGATCCGGATTCCCCGGATCTCCGATTCCGGGACACGGAACACTTTTGAGATCAGGGCAAGAGCTTCGTTGCCGGAGTGGTCCCGATAGGAAGGATCGAAAGCGCGGAGCTCTTCGAGGTTCTCGAATTCATACACTTCCCCGTCCGGACGGAGGTTCATGGCGAGGTCCGGGGCCCCGGAAACGGAATGAAGCAGGTCCACGTATACATTTTCCCAGTAGTACTGCTCTTTCCCGGGCATCTGATACGCTTCCCGGAGGGCCGGCAGAAATGCGGCGGTGAACTCTTTCATCAGGCAGACCGGTCCGTACATGACATTGCAGTCTTCGCCGCCGATCCGGACGTCGGTGATCGTCCCGCGGCTGTTGACGGTGAGGGCCCATTCCCCTGTCCTGCCCTTCATATGGACGGCGGAATACCAGGAGCCCGGTTCGTACAGGTGGAACATGTTGTTCCTCAGCCAGTTGTCCGAAGAAAGAAGGTACATGTTACGGCCTTCCAGAAGAGGCGCGGCGTAATAGACGGATGAAATATTGTTCCGCACGGCATAGTCCGGGTTGAAGAGCAGGCGGACGCCGAACTTATCGGTCAGGTACTCGAACTTTTCCTTGAGATAACCGACCACCAGTGTGATATCGCGGATGCCGGCATCCTGAAGCTGCCGGATCTGACGCTCCAGCATACGTTCCCCGTAAACCTCCAGAAGGCCCTTGGGCGTCTCATAGGTGAAGGGAACAAAGCGGGACCCGAAACCTGCCGCAAGAATGACAGCGCCGTCCATCCGGCAGGGAGACAGCAGCTTAAAACCCGTTTCCGTCAGAACATAGCGGCGGTCCCCGTTTTCCCGGCGGATAAGGGAACGATCCAGTGCTTTCCTGATGAGGGCGTTGACAGTTCCGACAGAGACATGCATCGAGGCGGCGATACTCCGCTGTGCCGCCCCCGGACGCTCGTTGAGCTCTCGTAAAAGGAATAACATACGGTCGATCATGACGGTTCCTCGATGGTAGACGATAATTGTTCAAAAATATGAGAATAAAACAAAGATTGAACTGATGGCCATTATATCACCCCTCAGCACGGCCTGCAAGGGACAGAAGGAACTGTTTCCGGACCGGAAATGAGAAGGAGGGAAAACAGAGGTACAAAAACAGAGGGACAAAAACAGAGGGACAAAAACAGAGGGACAAAAACAGAGGGACAAAAACAGAGGGACAAAAACAGAGGGACA
>ONXY01000198.1 GCA_900321945.1 uncultured Eubacteriales bacterium
ATCGCCCAGAGGCTGATTCAGCGCGGGCACAACGTGCTCCTGCTCTCCGCCTACAGCTTCCTGGAAACCGCGCGCCGCAGCTATTTCGGGGACGACGGAGGGCTGGAGGATCTGATTGAGGCCGAAGCGCTTATGCTGGACGATCTGGGAAGCGAGCCGCTGATGCAGAACGTCACGATCGAGCAGCTGTTCAACCTGATCAACGAGCGGCAGCGCAGAAACCGGGCCACCGCGATCAGCACCAACCTGACGAAGGAGGAACTGAAAAACCGCTACACGGAGCGGATCGCTTCCCGGCTGACGGATACGCGGAGCTGCCTCTTCCTTCCGCTGCGGGGGAAGGATCTCCGGAACGGGAGGAAATAATGAGCATTCAGATTTACTGCGGAAAAAAGAATTTCGACACCCAGAAGGCGGAGAGATTCTTTAAGGAAAGGCGGATTCCCGTGCAGATCATGGATCTGAAGAAGCACCCCCTCGGGGAGCGGGAGATCCGTCTGATGCTGCAGGCTGTGGGAACGGAGCGCCTGATAGACAGGGAGGACCGGAAGGTCCGGGAGCATCCCGCCTGTTATTACAATCAGGAAAGCCTGCTGATCCCGGCCGTTCAGGAGGCTCCGTGGCTGCTGCGCACACCGGTGGTCCGCAGCGGGAACCGGGTTACGGTGGGATACTGTCCAGAGGTCTGGGAGACGTGGATCAAAGAGTGACAGAGGCGGAAACATGAAGAGGAAAAGAGCGGCCCCGGCGCTGGCGGTTCTTCTGATTCTCTCGCTGGGAACGGCCGCGCCCGTGAACGGCGGACCGGAGAACGCCCGGAGCCTGAGACTGGAGCCCGTGAAGACTGCCCCGGCCCCCGCTGGCCTGAACGAACCGGAAGAGACGAAGCAGGGAACCGGGCTTCTGTCCGTCATTCTACCGGAAAGCGCGCGGGAAGAGACGGAAACAGCGACGCCGGTGGAAGAGGCGATCTGTATGGCCGCCACGAAAGAAGGAAAAGAAGAGGAAACAAGGGATAATATTCCCACTAAAACCCGTGAAAACGGAGAAAAAAAGAGCGCGATTACCACTTTCGGACTTGTGACGCTGAAAGGCCCGGGAACGGGAAAAGCAGAGCCGGAAGCGGACGACGCGGAGCGGCCCGGGATTCCTCAGGCCGGAACGGAAGAGCGCCCGGAGGAGGAACCCGCGGACGGAACCGGTCCGGAATCCGGTTCCGCGGGGATGTGGATTTACGGCCCCGAAAAGATGAAGGCCGGCGCCAAGAAGTTTTTCAAGGCGAGATTTGACGGGGAAAGCCCCGGAAGAAAAAAGCTGACATGGTCTCTGGACTGCGGCCCCGAAACGGCGCGGGTTTTCGGAAACGGCCAGGTATGGATCCGTCCGAAGACGGCGCCGGGCACCGTCGTCACGCTGACCTGCCGCGCGGAAAACCGGCGCGCTCCCGGCGGCCCGTGGGCGGCGGAGGCCAGCATGAAAATCGAGGTCATTCCCGGAAAATAGCGGAAAAGAAAGAAAGCGGCGCCCCCGGAGCAATGGCTCCGGGGGCGCCGCTTTTCCGGCGGTACGTCCGGTTTTCAGTCGCCGAAGATGATGCCGATGTTCTTCGCGGTGGTAACCAGCTGGTGATCCACGGGCACGGCTTTGGTAATGCCGGCGACGTCCTTCAGCGGGTTGTGGGTGATGGTATTGCCCTTCAGCGCCACGGTCACGCCGTAGATATCGTCCCGGATCAGCTCCGCGGCATGGACGCCGAACTGGGTGGAAAGCACCCGGTCATAGGCGCTGGGCGTGCCGCCGCGCTGAATGTGCCCGGGCACGACGCTGCGGGCTTCCACGCCGACCATCTCCTGCAGCTTTTTCGCCACGTAGGCGCTGGAGGAGAAGCCTTCGGCCCGGCGGGCCTCCCTTTCCTTCTTCTTCAGCTTCGCTTCATCCAGATCCATGGCGCCTTCCGCGACGGCGATGATGGTGAAGCCCTTGTTGCTTTCCGCCCGGCGCTTGACGACCTCGGCGACCTTTTCCATGGAGTAGGGGATTTCAGGAATCAGGATCGCGTCCGCGCCGCCGGCGACGCCGGAGTAGAGCGTCAGCCATCCGGCCTTGTTGCCCATGATCTCGATCACCATCACGCGGCCGTGGCTCGCCGCGGTGGTATGGATACGGTCGATGACCTCGGTGGCGATGTCGTTGGCGGTATGGAAGCCGAACGTGAAATCCGTCCCGTAGATATCGTTGTCGATGGTTTTGGGAAGACCGATGACGTTGAGCCCCTCCTCACTCAGGAGGTTGGCCGTCTTATGGGTGCCGTTTCCTCCGAGGGTAATCAGGCAGTCCAGCTTCAGATTCTTATAGGTCTTCTTCATCGCGGCGACCTTGTCGACGTTGTCGTCCTCGACGACCCGCATGTTGCGGTAGGGCGTGCGGCTGGTTCCGAGAATCGTGCCGCCCAGCGTCAGGATGCCGGAGAACTGGCTGCGGCTCATCAGCGAAAAGTCGCCTTCGATCAGACCGCGGTATCCGTCGTGGATGCCGACGATTTCCGTGTCGAACATTTCATAGGCCGCCCGGGCAACGCCGCGGATCGCCGCGTTCAGGCCGGGACAGTCGCCGCCGCTGGTCAGAATACCGATTCTTTTCTTCATCTTCATCATGGGAATATTCTCCTTTCGCGTCCGTGCCGGAAAGATATA
>ONXY01000197.1 GCA_900321945.1 uncultured Eubacteriales bacterium
CAGAAAGAAGCGGCTGCCCGCGAAATAGAACGCCATCGCGCCCGCGACGCACAGGGCCTGCGTCAGGATTTTTCCGCAGACGGCCCGGACGGGTTCTCCGCCGTCCGCGAGGTCGGAAATGTCCGCGAGGAGAATCAGCGTCAGAAGAACGGGAAGAAAGGCCTGATAGATCCCCACGGAGCATCCGCCCAGCAGGATCCCCGGAATCCTCGTCCGCCACCGGCTTCCCCTGCAGATCAGATACGCGGACGCCGTCGCGCTCAGCAGGGCGAGCATATAGTACGGCACCGTGAACATGAAGCCGAAAAGCGCGGTCACCACGGGGAAAGCCGCCATGACGCAGCCGAGGAGCGCGCACAGCGCCCTGTGCCGGATTGCCAGCAGATCCACGGTCAGGGCCGCGGACGCGGCGATGCACAGAATGGAGAACAGCCCGTTCATCAGCGGAAGGCTGAAATGCCCGTCCCCGAACACCAGAATCTCGGCCTCCGCCAGAACATGCAGCATCCAGCGGCCGGAGGTAATGGTCGCGCCCGTCCCGAACAGCGAAAAAATATCGTCGTGCCAGGAAAACTTGTTAAAAAGCGCCATGCCGTGGACGGTCACGCCGAAAATCAGCGCGCCGAAAAAAGCGGCCTGAATTCCCTTCAGGTTTTTCCGGAACCGGAACGTCAGGCGTTCGGCGCTTTTCTTCCCTGTCATGGAGCTTCCTTCCTTTGATCTGATCTTCCCCGTGTGAAATACCCGTAACTGAGTTATTTTACAATAACTCGGGAAGCGCCGTCAATCCCCGGGAACCCGCGCGTCCCGGCCCTTCTTCAGAAAAGACTTGCGCTGTTCCGCAAAAGAAGCATATAATTATCAGAAGGGTTTTCCCCGGACTTCCGTTATCTGTAAAGGAGACCGTGCCGTAATGAAACGGAACGCTCAGTTTGACCTGTACGCGCTGTCCGAATCCAGACCCGTCATGATGGGGCTGGCCGCGCTGTGGATCGTTCTTTTCCATTCCTACCGTCTGGATTTCTTTCAGTCCCCGCTCCTTTCCGGGCTTCATCTGGTGGGGATTCTGAACCGCCTGAAGGAAACCGGAAACTGCGGCGTCGATATTTTCCTGTTTCTTTCCGGTCTGGGGCTGGTTTTTTCATGGACGCGCCTGCGGGAGAAATCCGCTCACCCGGTCCGGGAATTTTACCGGCGCCGGATCAGCCGCGTTCTTCCTTCCGTGCTGATCGTCTCCGTCCTGTATTACGGTTTCATCGGCACCGGAAGCGTTTCCGACTGGATGGGGAAGATCTTTCTGTACGGGCATTTTTCAGCCGTTCTGGACGGCGGGCGGTACTGGTTTTTCGCGCTGCTGATCGTCCTGTATCTTGTCTTCCCGCTGATCCCGCGCGCGGAGCGGCGTTTCGGATCCCGGGCCGTCCTGCTGGCGGCCGCGCTTTCCGTGGCCGGCGCGCTGCTTCTTTATTTTCTCTGCCCCGCGTATTTCGCGGATACGGAGATCATCTGGACCCGGATCCCCGTCTTTCTTCTCGGGGTGTACGCGGGCGGGCTCTGCCTCCGGCATAAGAAGGTTCCGGCGGCCGTTCCCGTGCTCTGCGTGCCGCTCGCGGTTCTCGTATGGTTCGCCGCCTCCGCCGTCCCTGCGCCGTACATCTTCGTCAGGCGGTATGTGTACCTTCTTCTGACGCCGCTGATCGTTCTGGCCTGCGCGTGGCTCTGTTCCCTCCGTCCGCGCGCGGGATTCTTCCGCCGCGCGGCCGCCGCCGTCGGAGCCTGCTCCCTTGAGATTTACCTGATCTATGAAAATCTGTACCTGATGGATCCGCCCGCGTTCGGATCCCCGGACGCGGCCGGCGTGATCTACGCGGTGACGGTCTTCACCGCTTCTCTCGTACTCTCGGCGCTGCTGAAAACCGCTGTCGGCTTCCTGAGCGCGTCGTACCGCGGAGAAGCCGCGGGGCCCTCCCGGACGGACCGGCCGCAGGGGGAGCGGGCTCCGGAAACGTCCGGAACCAAACGGCCGGCCGGCGCGGGAAGCGAAACGGATGAGGAGGACGGAAACGCCCAGTGAAAATCTCTTTTCTGGTAACCTTTTACCGGCAGGCCCGTTTTGTCCGGCAGAGTCTGGACAGCATTCTCGCCCTGGAAAAGCCCGCGGAATGGGAGCTGCTCGTGGGAGACGACGGGTCCGATGACGGAACGGCCGAAGCCGTTCAGGCGTATGTGGACCGGGATCCGGATCATATCCGTCTTTTCGTCATGGACCGGGAGCCCGGAAAAAAATACGTCGCGGTGGAACGGGCCAGCGCCAACCGGCTGAATCTGGTCCGGCACGCTTCCGGCGACTGCTACTGCCTCATGGACGGGGACGATTTCTATTCGGAAAGGGATTTTATTCCGGAGGCGCTTTCGGTACTGGAGGCGCGTCCGGACGTGAGCGTGGTGGGCTTCGACACGTGGATCTGGCGGGAAGGGGAACCTGAGCGGAAGAAAGCCAAAGGCCGTCCGCGCCCCCTTCCGGTTC
>ONXY01000088.1 GCA_900321945.1 uncultured Eubacteriales bacterium
GCGTGCAGCAGGAAGGTTTTGCCGACTCCGGACTTTCCGGACAGAACCAGATCTCTGGGATACTGGCGCGGAAAATTGTCCGCCCACTTTTCGCAGCCGTTCCGGATCATGGCCATGCCCTGCCGCTCCGTCATGGATCCGTCCGGAAGCATTTCGTCTGAAAAAAGCCTTTCGTCGTAGGTCTCAAAGGTCTCCGCGCCGTTTTCCGCCAGCCCGACGGTCCTCCGGAGCGCGGCCTGATACCGCTTCATCACGCAGGAGCATCTTTCCCGGACCGTTTCCCCCACGAATCCCGTGTCCCTGCAGAGGGGGCACGTGTATACGGGAGCGAGATAGTCTTCCGGATATCCCTTCTTTTTCAGCAGGGCGCGGATTTCCGCGGAAACCTTTTCCATCCGCTCCGGCAGATCCTCCGGAGAGGCCTCCCGGTTCAGGATGCTCCGGATCGTTCCGTGAATCAGTTCCTCCCGCCTGTCCGTCAGCGCTCTGATTTCCGGAAACCGGGAGACGATCTCCGCGCGTCTGCGCTGCTCCGTCTCCTCGTTCCTGCGGCGGATCTCCTGCGTCTCCAGTTCCGCCTCCCTGAGCAAATCCTCACGCATCCGCCTTCATCTCTCCCTTCA
Organism: uncultured Eubacteriales bacterium; assembly: GCA_900321945.1. The sequence goes on from ONXY01000088.1 coordinate 624, forward strand.
GCACGTCCATCACTTCCGCCAGGCTTTCCTCCGCGCCGCTGTAGTCGCGCTGCGCGTACTGCTGCGCGGCCACCTTCCCGGCAGGCTTGCCCTTCCGGTCGGAGTTTCTCTGCTCCTTACGGTTTGTCCGGTCCGCGTCGATCTGCTCCCGTGTACGGATCCCCTTCTCCGCGTACTCACGCAGAATGCGGTTCAGGTAGGCCATGGGCTTGTCCGCCCCGGCTGCCGCCTCCGCGGCGTACAGGATGATCTCCCGCGGAAAGCCGAGCTCCTTCTCCCACGCCGCGACCATCGCCCGGTCCGCCGTGCCGGGGCCGGATGTCAGCCCCCAGATCCCGCGCAGCTGCCGCATGAGATCGGTCTGCTCCCGGAACTCCCGGATATATGCCTTCGCCTCCGCGGGGGTCAGAATTCCCTTCGCCCGCCATGATTTCAGCATGACGCCGGTATCCTCCAGAGGCCGCCCTTTGCATTCCCGGGCCGCCAGCAGAATCATTTCCTCAGAGAACTCCCGCCGCAGCTCCCGGTACCAGATCTTCTTTTCCTCGTCCACCGGGCCCGCAGCCGCCGTCTTCAGCGTCTTTTTCAGTTTTTCCGTTTCTTCCCGGGCCTTCAGAACCTCCGCTTCGCCGATGGGCTCCCCTCCGTCCGCGTCCTCCCGCATGCTGCGGAGAATCGCGTCCAGATAGCCCATGGACGGCGTTCCCTTCGCGGTTTCGGCGCAGGCCTCGCTGATCGCCTCCGGCGTAAAGCCCCATTCCTGCACCCATTTCCGGTACAGCCGCAGCTGATCCTCCGAAGGCGGGTTCCGGCTTCCCAGCCGCTTCAGCACGGCCTTCGTCCCCTGATACAGGTTCTGATCCCGGGAAAGAAACGCTTCGGCCTCCTCCGCCGTAAGCGCGCCCTCCTCCGCCATCTGCACGGCGATCCTCTCGGCGCTCTGGATGGTGAAGTTCTTTCCGCGGTTCTTTTCCATATGCTTCAGCAGCATGATAACCGCTTCCGGCTGCAGTTTCAGATCCTCCACCCAGTCATAGCAGGTCCGGACCTCGCTTCCGTGCAGGCGGCGCCTGTTGTCGAACACGCTGTACAGGCTCTCCGCGAATTCCTCGTATTCCCGGTCCGGAGCGGGTTCGTCCCCGGTCATGGACTTCCGCCGCAGGTTCACGTAGCGGTAGCTCAGCGGATCGTCGCTGATCCGCTGCACCAGGCCCCGCCGCTCCCAGTACCGGTAGGCTTTCCGGACGTCGTCCTCCGTCATGTTCAGCTCGCGGCTGATCTGCTCCAGGGTCATGCCGGCGTCCGGATGATAGCAGCGCATCAGCCCGTAAAGATAAACCCTGACGTCGTCTCCCCGGGCCGCAGGAAGATACTCCTGGATAAACTGATTGTCCACCGGAGTCGTATCGAAAAGGGCGTACCCGTCCTCAAAACCAAACGTCATCCCGGACGCCTCCCTTCTTTATTTCCGGGCGGATTGTCATTTCAGTATATCACAGGAAATGCGTTTTGTCTTGCGATTTTGTGCCGTTCTGTCCTTCGATTTTGTGCCGTTCCCGCTTTTCATCGGAGGAAAACTGTGCTATAATCCATGTATCTTTGAAAGGAGGTTTTTCCCATGCCCATTGTCACCACGACTGAAATGTTTAAAAAGGCCTATGCCGGCGGCTACGCCGTTGGCGCGTTCAACGTCAACAATATGGAAATCGTCCAGGGTATCACCGAAGCGGCCGGCGAGCTGAAGGCTCCCGTGATCCTGCAGGTTTCCAAGGGCGCCCGTGCCTACGCCAACCATAACTACCTGATTCACCTGGTCAAGGCCGCGGCCGAGAATTATCCGGATCTTCCCATCGCCCTGCATCTGGACCACGGCGGTTCCTTTGAGCTCTGCAAGGACTGCATCGACGGCGGCTTCACCTCCGTCATGATCGACGCCAGCTCCAAGCCCTATGAAGAGAACATCGCCCTGACCCGCAGGGTCGTGGAATACGCCCATGACCACGGCGTGGTCGTCGAGGCCGAGCTGGGAACCCTGGCCGGCGTTGAGGACGAGGTTTCCGTCGAGGCTGACAAGGCCATGTACACGCATCCCGAGGAAGTGGTCGACTTCGCGACCCGCACCGGCTGCGACTCCCTGGCCATCGCCATCGGCACCAGTCACGGCGCATACAAATTCAAGCCCGGCACCAAGCCCCAGCTCCGGTTCGACGTGCTGGAGGAGTGCTCCAGGCAGCTGCCCGGCTTCCCGATCGTGCTGCAC
>ONXY01000194.1 GCA_900321945.1 uncultured Eubacteriales bacterium
TCCAGAAGCCTGTCCACGTCCTCCTCCGCGGTGGCCCAGCTGGTCGCGATCCGCAGGACGACGCGGCCGTCCTCCAGCGCCTCCCAGAAGCTCAGCTCCGCCCGCTCCGAAAGCGCCGAAGCCTCCTCGGGGCTCAAAGCGACGAAGACCTGATTCGTCGGGGAGACCCAGGGCTGCGTGTAGCCCTTTTCGGAAAGGGCCCTCCGGATCCGATCCGCGGCCCGGTCCGCGGACCGGCCGATCTTCTGATACAGGCCGTCCGTGAACAGGGCGTCGAACTGCAGGCCGGCGATCCTTCCCTTGGCAAGCAGCGCTCCGCGCTGCTTGACGACCGTGAAGAAGTGGGGAGCGGTCCCGGGACGGGGAAACACGACTGCCTCCCCGAACAGCGCGCCGCACTTGGTGCCTCCGATATAGAAGGCGTCGCACAGGCGGGCCAGATCCGGCAGCGTCACGTCGTTGGCTTCGCAGGACAGCGCGTAGGCCAGGCGCGCGCCGTCCGCGTAGAGCGGGATCCCGGCTTCCCGGCATACGCCGCTCAGGCTTTCCAGCTCGGAAAGGGAATAGAGCGTGCCGAACTCGGTGGGCTGGGAAATATAGACCATTCCGGGCATGACCATGTGATCACGGTTTTCGTCCGCGCTCCAGGCGTCCAGACAGCGGGCCACCTGCTCCGCGGAGAGCTTTCCGTCCCGTCCCTCCAGTTCCAGCACCTTATGGCCGCCGGCTTCCACCGCACCGGCCTCGTGAACGCTGATATGCCCGGTCCGCGCTGCGACAACCCCCTGCCAGGGCCGCAGCAGGGCGCCGATCACCACGGCGTTGGTCTGCGTTCCGCCCGTCAGCAGGAAGACCTCGGCGTCCGGGGCGCCGCAGGCAAGGCGGATCTTTTCCCGGGCGGATTCGGAGTAAGGGTCCGTCCCGTACCCGGGCGTTTTCTCCAGATTGGTTTCCACCAGACGCTTCAGAACGGCGGGATGCGCTCCCTCCTGATAATCGGACGCAAAATAAAGTCTCGTTTCCATTCTTTTCCCCTCCCGCTGTCCGGACGGACGCGCCGGACGGATTTCATTCCCGAATATAGCATCTTTCGGGAATGAAAACAATACCGGGAAGGCTGAAAAAAACGTCCGCGCGCCGGGCTGACGGCTTGCGGAAGAAGGCGGTTTCGATTACAATCAGAACCGGCGGTCCGGTCCGGGTTCGGCGGAGAGGACCGCGATACCGGAACGGGCGGCAAAGAATATCCGTTCCGACGGAGGAGAAAGATGCGCGTATTACTGACAAACGACGACGGCATTCACTCGGCGGGACTGAAGGCTCTGGCGGACGCCTGTCTGGAGCGCGGGCACACCGTGACGGTCTGCGCCCCGGCCTCGCAGCAGAGCGCCGCCAGCCAGCGGATTACGATCACCGCGCCGCTGATGGTCCGGTCCGTGCCGTGGGAAGGCGCGAAGGCCTGGGCGGTACAGGGAAGCCCGGCGGACTGCGCCCGGCTGGGACTCCGCCTGGCGGAGGAGCCGGTGGATTTTGTGCTTTCCGGCATCAACGACGGGTTCAACGCCGGAGCGGCCGTGTATTACAGCGGAACCGTCGCGGCGGCCCGGGAGGCGCGGATGAACGGGAAGCGGGCGATGGCCGTGTCCGTCGATTTCAGGGCCGCGGCGGAAGTTCTCGCTTATCTGGCCCGCCTGGCCGTCCGGCTGGCGGAGCCGCTGGCGGAGAAGGAATGGCCCGGAGGCCGGATTCTGAACCTCAACGCGCCGAATCTGCCGCCGGAGCAGTGGAAGCCCCTGAGGACCGCCCCCCTGAGCGAAGCCTTCTTCCTGGACACCTACGACCGCCGGGTCAGTCCGCGGGGACAGATTTATTACTGGCTCGGGGAAGGCATGGAAACGGAACCCCACCGTCCGGACACGGACATGGACCTGCTGGGAAAAGGTCATCCCGTTCTGACGCTTCTGGGCGGATGGAACGACGACGGCGCCTGGATTGAAAGGAACATGCCGGAACTGTGAGCGGACCGGGACGGGGCTGCCGCGGGAGGAACGGCTCCGCCGGGGAAAGGAAAACGGAATGAAAAAGAAGGAAAGCCGGAAAGGAAGACTTCCGCGGGCAGCGGCGTGCCTGACGGCGCTGCTGTGCCTGCTGACAGCCGCGGCGGCGGAGACCGCTCCGCAAGCGGAAAACGCGGTCTTTTCCGACGAAGCGTTCGCGGAGGAAAAGCCTGAAGAAACCGCGGAAGAGGACGCGGACGGCCGGGAATACGCAGGCGCGGAAGAGGATGAAGACCTCGAGGAATACACGGAAACGGAGGAGAACCGGGCGGAGGAGCTGACGGAACGGTGCCGCTTCGACTCCAACGGAAGCGACAAGGACTACAGCCAGATGACGGACGGGGATCTGAAAACCTATCTGCCGCTGCGCGAGAAAAAGAAAAAAAAGAACGGAGAACTGACCATAACCTGCCGGGAGCCGATCGGAGGCCTGGAGGTTATGACTTTCGACAAGTTCGGCCGCGACCACGATTACGCCGTACAGATCCGCGACGGGGACGAATGGAAAACCGTGGATCAGGGAGGCGCCTACCTGGTTCACTGGCACGCGCTGGAGGAGCCGGTTACGGAGGTGAAGATCGCCGCGACCGGAACGGAGCGGCTGCGGATCGCGGAAATCCGGGTCTTCGGTCCCGGGGAGCCGCCCGCGGACGTCCAGCGCTGGGAAACGCTGGGA
>ONXY01000369.1 GCA_900321945.1 uncultured Eubacteriales bacterium
ACCACACCTACCTCGCTGACCAGATCTCCTTCGTGCACGACATACGCGCCGGCATCGTAGTACTTTCTCTGTGCATGCAGGGTATTCAGGAGCGGCTCCAAGCCGGACGGACTGACGCCGGCAAACAGCCTGGTATGCAGAAGCAGTTCCTGCTCTTTCGGCTCGAGCGTCATGAAACTTCCTCCATTTTGTTGCACAGGCAACATTTTTCTCGACAGCAACATTGTATCACCGGCTGTTTCGGATTACAAGCGTAAGAATCAACCAAGCTGTTAGCTCCGTTACTCCGTTCTTCGTGGAAAATGACAAAAGCCCTCCGTCTGCGCGGAGAGCTTGCAAAAAAGGGCCGGAACCGGGAGCGGCTGCTCCTGATTCCGGCCCTTCAGATGCCAGTGATATCAGAGAATCATTCTTACTTTGCGAAGACTTTCTTCAGCTTGCAGAAACGGGGCAGGCCGTCTTCCTTGACCATGGGAGTCTCACCCTGGATCAGAGGCAGGCAGTAGTCCACAAACGCCTGTTTGACATTGTTGCCCTCAGCGTTGATCCACTCCACGGGAACCTTCTTCTCGTAGTTGGCAACGGAATCCAGATCGAAGAGCTTTGCCTTGCAGACATAGCCGTTGGTGCGGTCGCACTCGAAGCCGACCATCTTGCCGGTCACGCCGTTGAGGGCTTCCTTGACCGCGGTCTCGCCGGACATGAAGGACTCCTTGATGTCGTTGCCGGAAGCGCAGTGTGCAGCGCAGCGCTGCAGGAGGCTGAGCTCGATGCCGCGAACCTTGGCGCCGGTGCGTTCCTTGCCGATGTTTGCCAGCATGGCAGCCAGGCCGCCCAGCTGTGCATGGCCGAAGCCGTCGGTCGCGGCGGTCTTCGCCTCAGAGACGAAGCTGCCGTCGGCGTAGTGGATGCCTTCAGAGACAACCGCGATGCAGTTGCCGGTCTCTTTGTAGCACTTGGAAACGTCTGCCAGGAACTTGTCCAGATCAAAGTCGACCTCGGGCAGATAGATGAAGTCGGGGCCTTCGCCCTTGGCGGAAGCAAGTGCAGCAGCGGCGGTCAGCCAGCCGGCGTGACGGCCCATGCACTCGATGATGGTGACCATGCCGGTATCATAGACATGAGCATCACGATTGACTTCCATGATGGACGTTGCGATGTACTTTGCAGCGGAGGAGAAGCCGGGGCAGTGATCGGTGCCGAAGAGGTCATTGTCGATGGTCTTGGGGACGCCCATCACGCGGCATTCCCAGCCGGCCTTTGCCATATAGCGGCTGACCTTTGCGCAGGTATCCATGGAGTCGTTGCCGCCGTTGTAGAAGAAATAGCGGATGTCGTACTTCTTGAAGATCTCAAGAATGCGCTTGTAATCGGTGTCATCCACATCGGGATCGGCAATCTTGTAGCGGCAGGAGCCCAGAGCGGAGGACGGAGTATAGAGCAGGCGCTCGAGTTCCTTGGGATCTTCCTCATCCATGATGAGCAGCTCGTCGTTGAGCATGCCCTTGATGCCATGATGCATGCCGTAGACTTTGGTGATGTACTCGCTCTCCAGAGCGGTCTTAATGACGCCGTAGGCACTGGCATTGATGACGGCAGAGGGTCCGCCGGACTGGCCGATGACAGCGGCGCCTTTCAGAGGTGTATTGGACATGAGTGATTTCCTCCTTCAAGTATTCAATCTACCTAAAAATATAGCACAATTCCTTCCGTAATTCCACACACAGGAACATAAAATTGTAAATTCCATGTATTGCTTTTCTTGTATGTTTTTGCTAGAATGGGGGCAACACTGAAAGGAGTTGTTTCTATGCCTCTGGTAACTTCCACTGAAATGTTCAAGAAGGCTTACGAAGGCGGCTACGCCATCGGCGCTTTCAACGTAAACAACATGGAGATCGTTCAGGGTATCACTGAAGCCTGCGCTGAAGAGAAGGCCCCTGTCATCCTCCAGGTCAGCAAGGGCGCCCGCGCCTATGCAAACCACACCTACCTGGTAAAGCTGGTTGAGGCT
>ONXY01000136.1 GCA_900321945.1 uncultured Eubacteriales bacterium
CCGCAGGCCCCCGCGAGGGAAACGATCATCGGCATGACGGAATACCCGACGCCCCGCAGCTGGCCCACCATCACGTCCATCAGCCCGCAGAAGAAATAGGTCAGCAGGATGATTCTCATCCGGATAAGCCCGTAGGCGATCACCTCCGGATCCTGATTGTACAGGCTCATCAGCGGAGCGCCGAACGCGTAGACCAGCAGCCCCAGGCTCAGGCCGATCAGGGTCACGATGCCCAGACAGCTCCAGAGCGTCTTCTTCACCCGGTCCGTCTTTCCGGCGCCGTAGTTCTGGCTGGCGAAGGTCATGCAGGCCTGGTACTGGGCGTTCATCGCCACGTATACGAAGCCCTCGATATTGCTGGCCACGCCGTTCCCGGCGACCACCAGGCTGCCGAAGGAATTGACGGAGCTCTGGATCAGCACGTTGGAAACGGAGAACAGGCTGCCCTGAATGCCCGCCGGAAGGCCCACGCGGATCATCTCGAGCGCGCTGCGGCCGTCAACCCGGCAGTCCCGGATCTTCAGCCGCAGAATCCCGTCGGAGCGCAGCAGGCAGAGCAGCACCAGCGCCATGCTGACCACCTGGCTGGCCACCGTGGCGATCGCCACGCCGGCCACCGACATTTTAAACACAATCACTAGCAGCAGATTCAGCAGAACGTTGACCAGCCCGGAAATCATCAGATAATACAGCGGGCGTTTCGTATCCCCCACGGCGCGCAGGGCGGCGGCGCCGAAGGTGTAGAGCATGTTGGCCGGCATTCCGAGAAAATAGATCCGGACGTACAGCGCCGCGCCGTCGATTACGTCCGCGGGGCTGTCCATCCACCGCAGCATGGGACGCGCCAGCAGGAAGCCCATGGCGCCGACGCCGACGCCCATAAACAGCGCCAGGGTCATCGCCGTATGCTCCGCCTTCCGCATGCGCAGGACGTCCCCCGCTCCGTAGTACCGGGCGATCACCACGCTGGCGCCGACGCTCAGTCCCATGAACACGTTCACCAGCAGGTTGATCAGGGAACCGGTGGACGATACCGCGGCCAGCGCGGTATGCCCGGCGAAATTCCCCACGACGATCACGTCCGCCGCGTTGTACAGCAGCTGCAGAATCCCCGTCAGCATCAGGGGCAGCGAAAACTGCAGAATCTTCGGAATCAGGGGACCGGTTGTCATGTCGATGTCGTACCGGCCGCGCCCGCGTTTATGATGAATGAATCCCATCAGGTCCCCTTTCTTGTCAGCGTGATCAGCGTCAGCGCCGGAGGATTGAAGATTCTCCCGGGCTGATTCTCATAATGAGGATCCGAACCCATGCCGGGGCTGATATACTGGGGAATTCCCTCCGGAAAACTGAGCCCCTGCACCAGGCCGTCCTCCGGGAACCAGCCCAGCTCCGGCACGTAAACCGCTCCCTTCAGCGGGATCCGCCACTGTCCGCCGTTATAGTGACCCGCCAGGATCAGGGCGGCGTAGCGCATGGAAAAAAAGTCCGTTTTCTGTCCCCAGGTGATCATGTCGCGGATATAGGCCGCGGTCAGGGGCGTATGCGTCAGGACGATCTGAATATGCTCCGGCTGAAAGAGCGCGCGGGCCTCCTCCAGCGCGTCCAGCCGTTCCATCCCGTACTCAAGCACCCTTTTCCTGGCCGCGTCGTCCGCGTCCAGCGTCGTGGCGTTCCGGTTCATCTCCGACAGCTGTCCGGCGTAAACGCTCCTCATCTGCGCCGTGTCCAGCGTATACAGATCCTCCGGCACGAACCAGATGGTTCCCTTTCCCCGCGTCTCGGACACCGGCCGGTCCAGGAGAATCACTCCGGCCGCGAGCAGCTTCTCCGCCCAGTCCGTATAGACGGAAAGCGTTCCGTGCGCCCTGTCGTTCAAAAACGGGCCGTCCGTGTCCCCGGGAACATAATACTTGGGGGTTTTCTCCGGCATCAGGGCGATCAGGTCCAGCAGCGGCTGGATCTCCCCGTTGTCTCCCAGCATGTCCCCCGTCATGATCACGCAGGAATACCGCGCGTCGCCCAGCGCCGTCCGGACCGCCTTCTGCTTTTCCCCGTACTCCGCACCGTGCAGATCGCTGATATGCAGAATCGAATACTGCTCCAGGTCCGGCGGAAGATTCAGGACGGTCAGCCGGACCTGTTCCAGCCGCACGTGGTTGGTCATGATGAAATTCGAAATCAGCAGGCCCGCCGCCAGCAGCAGGAAAAAGGATAGAAAGGTTTTCCGGAAAGCGTGGTTTTTTTCTCTCCCCCGTCCTTCCGGCGCGAAGATATACCGGTTCTGATCCCGCCGACGCATATCTCCGCCCCCTTTCCTGCCGAGGATCCCGTTACCCGCCCATTATATGAACTTCCCGGAAAAACGGCAAGTGTCTTTATAAAAAATCAGCCCGCCGATCATTTTGCGGGCTGTATGAATCCGGGCGAACCTCCGGCGGCCGCCGGCGGCGGATTCTCTGCCGGAGGTGAGGTCAGCCGAAAGGAAGCGGTCTCACCGGC
>ONXY01000354.1 GCA_900321945.1 uncultured Eubacteriales bacterium
AGAACGCCCTTTACCAGGTTTTCCCGCAGTCCCTTTTCCACGCTCGGGATAAAGTTTCTCGGAACAACGCCGCCGACGACCGCGTCCACAAACTCGAAATCGGTTTCGCCGTCCGTGATGGGGCTGAATTCAATCCACACGTCGCCGAACTGTCCGTGTCCGCCGGTCTGCTTCTTATGGCGTCCCTGAACCTTGACGGTCTTCCGGATCGTTTCGCGGTAAGGAATCTTCGGATCCTGCAGAACCGCGTTGGCGCCGAACTTGGAAGCCAGTTTGTTCTTCACCACGTCCAGATGCATTTCGCCCTGGCCGCTCAGTTCCGTTTCCGTGGTCTCCGCGTTCTTCACGATACGGATGGAGGGATCTTCCTCCGCCAGACGGTTCAGGCCGCTGAAGACCTTATCCTCCTCGCCCTGCTTCGCGGCGAAAACAGCCTTGGAAATACAGGGTTCCGGGAATACGATTTCCGGATAGACGATGGGATTGGCCGGATCGCACAGCGTATCGCCCGTGGAGGTGAACTGCAGCTTCGCGAGAGCGCCAAGGTCGCCCGCGTGAAGCCTGTCCACGTTGTTCTGCTTGTTGCCCCGCAGGGAGAACAGGCCGCCGGCCTTCTCATTCTTTTCCTTATTTCCGTTGTACAGCGTGGTGGTCCCGGTCAGCATGCCGCTGAAAATACGGAACAGGCTCAGCTTTCCGACGAAGGGGTCGGCGATCGTCTTGAACACCAGGGCGGAGAAAGGCTCGCTGTCGCTGCACGCGCGGGCTTCCTCCTCTCCGGTCTTCGGATTCTTTCCGGTATGCTTCGCGCCGTCGTGGTCGGGGGAAGGAAGATATTTGGCCATCAGATCCATCGTGTTCGAGACGCCGACGCCGGTCAGCGCGCTGCAGGCCACGACCGGAACGATGGAGCCGTCCTTCATGCCCTTGCGGAAGCCGTCCATGATTTCATCGTGGGTCAGCTCCTCGCCCTCGAGATACTTCATCATCAGTTCGTCATCCGCGGAGGCGGCCTGCTCCGTCAGAAACTCGAAGGACTCGTTGATTTCCGCTTCCAGCTCGGCCGGAACGGGTACCTCTTTGATCTTCTTGAGAGCGCCTTCATAAGCTTTTCTTTCCAGCAGGTTCACGACGCCGCGGAAACTGGAGCCTTCGCCCAGAGGAAGAAGGATCGGCACGACGCTGGCGCCGTATTTTTCTCTCAGCTGAGCCACGATTTTCTCGAAATTGGCATGCTCCCGGTCCATCTGATTGACGACGAACATCCTTCCCAGATGATGCTCTCCGGCGTAATCCCAGGCTTTTTCCGCGCCCACGCTCAGACCGTTGACGCCGCCGATCACGATGACCGCGGTCTCGATGACCCGCAGCGGGCCCATCATTTCTCCGACGAAATCAAAATATCCGGGAACGTCAATCGTGTTGATTACCTTTCCGTCCCACGGCACCGGCGCGTAAGTGGCGCTGATGGAAAAACCGCGCTTTTTTTCCTCCGGGTCAAAGTCGGAAACAGTAGTTCCGTCTTCCACTTTGCCCTGACGGTCCGTAATACCGGCAGCGAAGAGCATGGACTCCATCAGCGTGGTCTTGCCCTCGCTGCCATGCCCCATGAGGGCAATATTCCGGATGTTGCTGGTCGTGAATTCAGCCATGTTTTCTTCCTCCTGTATCCAATTTCATCTCATTCCGCCGCTCTCTCCGGGAGAGGGCCGGAAATCATTTACAGCCATTTTTTATATTACCATACTTCACGGAAAAAGGAAAGTGAAAATTTGACCGGCCCGCAGCAGCCGGGACGAATGCCGAAAGCATTTCCCGTCTCTGTATCCGGTCAGAAAATCGAGAGCCCTTTCTGAAACAGGCGCTGCATTACGGGAATCATTCTCTCCCCGTCCCCGCTGGTCATCATTCGGACGCTTCCCTTTCCCTGCCCGCGGAGCAGTCCGCGGCTTTCCAGAACCCGTCTCAGCTGTCTGGCCGTTCCCGCGTTCCCGTCCGTCAGCAGAATCCGGTCCGGCAGTTTTTCCCGGATCATCGGCTTGAGAAAAACGTAATGCGTGCATCCCAGCACCACGGCGTCCAGCTGATCCGGATCCCATGCGGAAAACAGCCGGTCCAGATACCGGCTTGCTCCGGCCTCGTCTTCCCGTTCAACGAGTTCCATAAGTCCCGGGCAGGGCAGCGGTTCTGCGTGCGCTCCGAAGCGTTCCATCAGATCCCTGAATTTTGCCTGCCGGAGGGTAAGCGGCGTCGCCATCACAAGGATCCGGCCTCCGCGCCAGGCTTCCTCCGCCGGCTTCAGGGCGGGCTCCATGGCGACCACGGGAATCGTCAGCTCGGCCCGGAGCGCCGCGGCGGCGGCTCCCGTGGCCGTATTGCACGCGATGACCAGCGCCTTGATATTCTCCTGCATGAGCCGGCCGACCACCTGCCTGACGCAGGCCAGAACCTCCTCCGTCGTCTTTGTACCGTAGGGGGCGTTCCGCGTGTCGCCGTAATAGCAGAAATTTTCTCCGGGCAGTTCTCTCGCCATGGCGGCCAGCGTGCTGATTCCGCCCACTCCGCTGTCAAAAACCCCGACCGCCCGTTCCGATTCGTTCATTCCGATCCCTCTTCGTTCAGCCTTTGCATGATTCTATCAGAAGCCTTCCGGTCTGTCAAAAAGCCCTCCCGAACCGGGAGGGCGCGCAGGCTGCAGTCAGTCGAGGTCTTTGGCCAGAGCAGCCGGATCCGGCAGTTCAAAAAGCGTGTAGCCGCCGATGGATGTCAGCTTCGCCGCGCCGAGCTTCTCAAAATCCTCAATGGCGTACGCGAGCTCCATATTCGCGGCCACAGCCACCTTTTTCTGCGCGACATTCTCAGGATCCCAGAGCTTTGTGTCGGACATCCACGTCATGTATTTGATCGGATGTTTGTGAGTGCCTTCCTGCACGGGAACGGACTGAACCGTGCCGTCGGAAAGCTCCGTGATCACCGCAGCATCCCAGTAGGACGCGTAGACCATGGTGTATCCGTTCTCCTTCAGATAGTCGGCTACTGGACGAAGTCCCGCCACCGTTGACGTGTCGTTGTACTGCAGACCGGTGTATTCCAGCGGCATGCTCTTCGGATCCCGGAAAAAGCCGGAATAGAATATGCCGTTGACAGCCAGCAGCAGCGCCGCAAGGGTTCCGAGCAGGCTGTGAACGCTCAGGGGCGCGTCGCCCGCGAAAAGAACGTCCGCCGCTTTCTTTTTCCCCGTGCCGGATCCGGGGTCCGCGCCGTAATCCTTCCGCAGATCAGCTCCTGACAGGGCGGGAATGATCCAGACAAGGACGGGCAGCAGATACAGCAGATGAAGCAGCTCGGCGCCGGACAGGAATATAAAGACGCAGGCCATGATGAACTGTACCGTCAGTGCGAAGACCTGCAGGAAGCGGGCGGAGGGTTCCTCCGTCCGGCGGGCTGTATGGACGGCGAGAATCACAAAAACAATCCAGACGATTACGCCGGCGATGCCCAGAAGCCCCTCGGCGGAAAACAGCTTCTGGAAATCCTGGAAGCCCAGATCGACGAATGTGTTGTAGAGAACCTTGTGAAGATCCGCGAATCCCCCCATGGAAATCGTCTGATCGCTGAAGTTGGTGAATGTGTATTTCTCCTCAAGGACGTTCAGGTTGATAAGATATCCGGCGCCGGCAAAAGCAAGCGGGATCAGGGAAAGCAGAATCCCGTCGCATTTCCGGACAATCCCCGTCTCCCCGTCTCTGCTCTTCTCGTCCATCAGCGCGCAGAGGACTGAGGCTACCGCCAGCGGCACGATGCAGATCATCAGATGCCGGACGCCCGCGAGGCCCGTCACAAACGCCGTCAGCGCCAGGCAGCCCAGAAAAACCGGGAAGGGCCAGCGCTTCCATTCTTGGTTTCTCAGACGGCGAAGCGCCCCGAGATACAGCCCGACCATCAGGAATGAGAAGAACACATGGAAGGAATAATAATTATGATACAGGATGATTCTGCCGTACGGAATACTGAAGGGAAGCATCAGCGCGGCCCCGCCGACGCAGAATCTGTTGAAGGGGATGCGCGCCTGACGGGACAGGAAGGCGAAGGAGCCGAGCATCATCAGATTCATCAGCACGGAACCGATGAACCGGACCGTGGACCAGTCGGAACAGACCCGGAAAAGCAGAGAATACACAACGTGGCTGTCAATCACCTGAAGCTCCGTTGAATAAAGCCAGGAGGATGACATGATTCCGCCTTCCCTGGCGAGCTTCTGGCCCAGAATAAGCTCGGAAGAGGTGTCGCTGTCCAGCAGTGTAAAGGAAACGACCCACGCGGTCCGCAGGGTCAGCACCAGGGAAAACAGCAGCAGAAGAACGCAGAACACACGTTTCAGCACCGGGCAGATCCTGTTATGATTCATTTCATTTCCTCCGTTTGTTTCTCTTCTTCGGGAACGGACGCGCGCGAGATGACCGCTTTTCTCCGCCGGAGAAAGCTTTCCCGGTCCAGCATGACCACCCGCGCGCAGGTGTTGCACCGGATCTTGATGTCGGCCCCCGTCCGGATTACAGTCCATTCGCTTCCTCCGCAGGGGTGGGGTTTCCGCGTCTGAATCACGTCCCCCAGGCTGATCTGCTGATCCAGTCCGACCGCCTCCCTTCCGTATCGCATTCCGTCGCAGAGTATAGCTTAAAACCGGAAAAACTTCAATCCTTTGATAAATGTTAACATTATGTTTCATTTACATTTCGATTCTCGCATGATATAATGAAATATCCCGGTCAGGAAGGGGGCTTGTATGATGAAACTGCCGGATCTCTCCAAAGTAACCGCGGTCCTGCCCGATCTCGCGGATTATATTGTTTACGCCGCCATCGCGGTGGTGACGCTGATCGGCTTTTTTAAATGTCTTGTTCCGCTGTGGAATACCTCATCCGCCCTGCGGCGGGCTATCAGAAAGCTTCAGGATCATGCGGGCGAGACGGGAAAACCCGTGTGGCAGGAAGCAGGTTTTCTCGGCCGCCGGATGAGGGGATCCTGGCTCCGGTTCCTTCAGAATGCGGAGCAGCTGGACCGCCGCGGTCTGCCGACGAATGTGGAGGACTACGTCAATGACGATACGGTAACCCATTCCCACGGCAACGCCGCTCTTTCGGAGCTGATTCCGAATCTGCTGACTTCTCTGGGTATTCTCGGAACCTTCATGGGCCTTTCCCGCGGGTTGTCCAGCCTGAATTTCGCCGACGCGTCGCAGCTTGTCTCCGGAATACCGGATCTTTTGTCCGGTATGCGCTTCGCGTTCGGAACCTCCGTGGCCGGCATCTCCTGTTCGCTGGCCTTCAATATGCTGAACCGGATCTCCCAGGGCTCCAGCTACCGCGCGATCGACGATTTCGTCTCCTCCTTCACGCAGCTTGCCATGTCCCGTCCGCTGGACAACGACGTACAGCTGATCTGTCAGAATCAGGACCGGAATCACATGCTTCAGGGAATCAACGAAACGCTTGCGGATCGGCTCGCAGAAAACGTCGGCCTTGCCATCACCCGTTCCATGAGCCCCGTCTCCGCGTCGATGGACCGGTTTATCATCGGCGCGACCAGAAACCAGATCGAAGGAGTCAACCTGATTGTGGGACGGTTCCTGGAAGAAATGCACGCCTCTCTCGGAGAAGGCTTCGACGCGCTGCGCGCCAATCTGGAACTCGTCAACGCCAATCAGTCGCAGGCTGCCCGTCAGACGCTTGACGCGCTGCAGACCGCCGGCGGCATTATCCGCGACGCCCAGAGTCTGCACACGCTGACGGAGGAAACCCTGGCCCGCTTTGACGCCTATGTGGGAGAAGTCCGCGCGTTCCGCGTCCGCGACGAGGAATTTGACAAACGTACGGCTGAAATGCTTTCGTCTCTTGAAAAACAGCATCAATCCCTCACGCTCCTGATGGATACGCTCTCCCGGCGGGTGGATTCCCTTTCGTCTCTTCAGGAAAAAGAGGACCCCGGGCAGGCGCTTTCCGAGATTCAGAGTCTGACCCGTTCTCTGAATGAAAGCGTACGGTCCATTTCCGATACCCTGACCGCCCTGTCCGAGGAGGTCTGATCCCATGGCACGACAATCCATTCACAACCGGCGGTCCGGGCGCGGATCCACCGGCGGCGGCGCGTCCTGGATCAGTTATTCCGATATGATGGCCGCGCTTCTTCTGATTTTCGTTCTGATTCTGACATACAGTCTTTATCAGTACTTTACCATGCTCGAAACCAAAACCGCGGAGCTCGATGAGCAGAAGCAGCTCCTTCTGCTGCAGCAGACGCAGCTGGATGACAAGGAAAAGAAACTTCAGGACCTGCAGACCTCGCTTTCCGTCAAACAGGCGGAGCTTGACGAAGCCAACGCCGCGCTTCTGACGCGGGAGGAGCTTCTGACCGCGCTTCAGGCTCAGCTTCAGGAAAAGGAAGCGGATCTTGCCGCCGCAAGGGCAAAACTGGAGGAGCAGCAGCAGGTTCTGGCCCGTCAGGCCGCCAGAATCGACGATCTGATCGGCGTCCGGACAAATATCATCCGGGACCTTTCCACCTCCCTTTCCGCTGCGGATCTGAAAGCGGACGTGGATCCGGCGAACGGAGCCATTGTGCTGGACAGCGCGGTTTTCTTTGAAACCGGCACGTCTCTGATCAAGCCGGAGGGAAAAGCGCTGCTTGACCGCTTCATTCCTGTGTATCTGGATGTTCTGCTCAGTGAGGATTACGCGGATTTTCTCGGCGAGATCATTATCGAGGGTCATACGGATTCCGACGGCTCCTACGACAGCAATCTGAAACTGAGCCAGCAGAGGGCTCTCCAGGTGGCTCTCTACGTTCTGAACATGCCCGGGCTGACCCCGTCCCAGAGGACGCTTCTTCAGAAAATACTGACGGCCACGGGCCGGTCTGAATCCGATCTGAAATACGGCGCGGACGGCCTGGAGGACAAGGATGCTTCCCGGCGCGTGGAATTCAAGTTCTCGCTCCGCGATTCCGATATGATTGAGGAGATGCAGAAGATCATGCGTGAGAATGATATGGACGAAAGCCTTCCCGGGAATCTGACCCCCGCGGACCGCTCCGCCGCCGGGGAGGTGTCGTGATGAAAGTTTTCGCGGTCCTTCTTCTTGTTCTCTGTCTGGCTGCCGCCGCGCTGACGGGTTATGTTTACCTTACCGCGAACATCGAGGTGACGGGAATCCGCTGCACCGCCCACGACGGCGCGAATCAGAAGGATCTCTTTCAGGATCTGAAGACCCGTATCGCCTCGGATTCCTTCACAGGCACGGCTTTCAGCGTCTCATCCCTCGGCGCGGCGGAGGATTACGTTTTTTATGAATACACGCTGGATCTGCGGAACGATTCTTTTCTGCGGGCGGAAGTAATTGAGATTCAGGTTACCCCCATGAACGGCGACGTCCTGCAGACCGGGGATTCCGAACCCCGCGATCTGGCGCCGCGCTCCCGCGGAAGCTTTTCCGCCGTCATCCTGACCGCCCGGGATATGCACAACGTGAGGGAGATGACCGTCACGTACTACCTCTGGGGGCTCCCGTTCTCCACGCGCGTGACGTACAGCCCGTAAGGCTTCCGGTACATCGAAAAAGCTTCCGTTTCCGGAAGCTTTTCTTTTGGCCCAGGGAGCCGATGTCCTCGTTTTTTCACCCGCTATGTGAAGCAGGCTGGTGCCCTGCCGGCCGTATCTGCCGTCCCCTGGCGTCACAGACGGGGGCATGGCATTGCGGCGCAATGGACCCGGGCTCCATTTTTCGAAATGTGGGGAAAACCGAAGGACTGTCGCGAACCCCAGGTAACTATGGTTATTATATAAGGATTTTCAGCATCCGTCAACCCCCCGGGGGCCTGAAAATGTTATTTTTTCACTGTTTTTTGATAAAAAATCACATCTTTCGGGGATCAGGGCTCCGGAACCGGCTTCAGACCCGGATCGTACCGCCGCATTCCTCCACGAAATCGGCAGGAATCAGGAAAGCCATTTTCCGTTTCATCATTTTCTCTCTTCTGAACGTCACATCCATTTTCTCCCGGCCGTCCATTTTTGCCTTCACCCGGACTTCCTCCACCGGCAGAACGGCGAGAAGGTCGCGCGCAACACGGACCCCCAGCGCGCCGAGATAACCCCTGCCGTCCTTTTCCATTTCCTCCGGGAGACACTCGAATTCGCATTCCAGCCGTTCCGCGGCGGGTGCGCGCAGGACCATACCCGAAACAAATTCCGTCAGGTCTCCCAGAGGATTCAGCGTGGTCAGCACCTCGACATAGGCCTCCAGGTTTCCGTTCAGAACCTTCTCCGCCATCCGGTGATAGAACCTCCACAGTCCAGGTGCTGTCAGTCCGTCCCTTGGACGTTCAGAAATGAGCGCTTCCGTCCAGTCTATGGTCTCGTCCGCGCTGATCCAGAGATTTTCAAGGTTCTGTTTTTTTTCTCTGACGCCGGTTTCTCCGGTTGTTCCCACGCTTTTTCCGGCGGCCGGAGCGGGTTTACGTTCCTGCGCCGGCGTTCTGTCGGCCGAGGAATCGCTGAATGCCTGCTCTGCCCATTTTTCGGGATCGGAGGTTCCCCACAGATCAATGCCGATCCCTTTAAGCGTTTCCGCCAGCTTCTTCTGGGCCGAAGTCAGATCAGCCTTCTCACTCATGATGTTCCTCCTTCCTTCTGCAGCGGAGCGCCGGCGGATTGGCGCCGGTATCGAAGCCTTCGATCACGATTTCCGCATCCTGTGTAACCCCATTGTCGAACATCCAGCGGCTCAGCGGATTCACCAGAAGACTTTCCACCTGATTTCCGATTCCTCGGCCTCCGTTGCTCAGATCAAACGTCGCGGCCTCCTCCAGGCTTCTGTAGGCGTAATCCTCTATACGAATCCGTATATTCTTCTGTTCCCGGAGATTTCCGGTAATTTTATTGACCTGGCTCTGCAGGATCTTTTCAGCGGCTTCCTTCCGGATGTAGTCGAATACGACAATATTCTCCCCTATCCTGTTCAGGATCTCCGGACGGCCCAGCTCCAGCTTGAAATAATCCTCGATCGCGCTGCGGACCCTGCCGCGTACCTCGTTGTAATCCATGTCCATGGTTACGTTCGGCTGACGGTTGCCGAAGGCGTCCTTCACATAGATGCCGAGGTTGCTGGTGAAAATGATGACAGTTTCGGAGAAGTATACGGTTTTCCCCTGTCCGTCAGTCATCCGTCCGTCTTCCAGAATCTGCAGGAATTTGTCCAGAACCGAGCTGTGGGCCTTTTCGATTTCGTCAAAAAGGAGAATGCAGAAGGGATTTTCCTTAACCGCGTTCGTCAGCTGTCCTCCGGCTTCATACCCGACGTATCCGGGAGGGGCGCCCATCAGTTTCTGATCGGAATGGCTTTGTCCGTATTCGCTCATATCAAAGCGGACGCAGGCGCTTTCATCTCCGAAAAGTTTCTCGGCCAGAGCCTTCGCGGTTTCCGTCTTTCCGGTGCCGGTCGGTCCGGCGTAAAACAGCACGCCCTTGGGCTTGCCGGTGGACGACGAGTTGACGCCGTTCATTCCGGTCACCGCGCGTTTTACCACGTCCAGCGTGCGCTCCAGCGCCGCGTCCTGGCCCTTGATGCGTTTTTCGAAATCCTGTTTCGCGGTCTTCAGACTGTCCACGCTCAGCCGGCTCCAGGGATTCTCCTTAATACCGTATTTGTAAAGATCCACCACGGAGCAGAGGTCCCGGACCGGCGTTTCCTCCTGCTTGCTGAGCAGTCGCATCTCTTCCAGCTCGGTAAAGGAAAGTCCTTCCGTAAGGCCGACGAAGCGCTCTTTCAACCGCTCCAGTTCTTCCGGATGCTCCCTGTAGTACGGCATATCCCTGCGGTAGACCGTTCCGGAGAAAAAACCGGCGAAGTTCTCCCCTTCCAGCATCCGCTTCCGTTCCTCCCGTCCCGGCGAATCCAGTTCCAGAATCTTGCAGACAGGATTGTTCAGATAGAACCAGGCAGGCAGATCGTTCAGCTTGTTTACCAGCAGAATCAGCAGATTCTGTTTTTTTCCGTTGGGCGTCCGCACCCAGGCCGAGCTCAGGGCGCTCTGAAGCAGAATGTTGAAACTGTTCACGTCCTGCTGATCCATGCGCTCCGGCGTCGTAATGTAATGGCTGGCCATCTCCAGAACCGTTACGGTCGCGGCTTTCCGCTGGCCCATGGCCCGGCGGATTACGTTCGGCGCCGTGTTCGCGTCGTTCCCCTTGAATTCCGCCTGAACAGCGCCCTGATTCACGGAGGTTCCGGTCAGCGCCGCGTACTTCTCCAGCATGTCCGGAGCGTATGGATTGGAAAACCCGATCAGATTGCTGTAAAAAACAATCTGATCATATCCTTCGTCCGAAAAATAGGTATGAAGATACCTGCTCAGCGGCACGATCTCATCCTGGCGCAGACTTCCTGCGACGGGATAACGGTACTGGTCCAGCACGTTTCCTTCCAGAATCAGGAGCGGCTTGATTCCGCTGAAGAGTTCAAGTTCCCGGTGCCATTTTGAAATCAGGGCATCCATTTTTCTCGCCTCCGTCCTGTTCTTTACCGTACCCGGCCCGCGTTACGCCTCCAGTTCCTCAAACCGCCTGCACCATGTGTATTTGCTGATGGCGCTGCAGCAGGCGCCCTGGCAGTAGGTGTTCAGGATATCCCGGATGTAGGGAGGAAGGAACTGGTTGTATTTCACCTCAAGAATGATTTCATTGTTGTCGAAGGGCGGAACCGTCGGAAGCCCGGGATTGAAAAGGTCTTTGCTCCAGAGTCCGGTACGCAGCTGTTTGTCGAAAGTAATCCGGACCTCTTCAGCCGGGTGCAGATAGGCTTCCCTGACATAATCCACGATCACAACGGGCCGCAGGAGGTTCACGGTCATCTCCCTGTATACGTCGTTCAGAAGACCGCTCCGGGTGGTTTCCAGTCCCGTCGGGTCACCCGCGGTCAGCTGTTCGCACAGCAGCCTCGGGATCGTCTGACTCCGCTTGGAAATCAGGCTTCCCACCTTTGTCTTGCATTCCATTTTGATGGTTCTGTCGCTGAAATTGTAGATTCGGATACGATACTTGTCCCGGTTCGGGTTTCCGTCCAGCTTATCATACAGCGCCGAATTGTAAGCATTGTCGAAATACAGGCTCCGGATATGATACTCGTTATCCTCGTCCCCGAAGGGATCCCGGTGAAGCACGCGGTCGAGAATGCCGGACAGCACATAATACTGCATCTCGTTGATGAAGTATTTCAGCTCATGCCTCAGCGGCAGGGTGTTCATCGCCACGGTTTACGCCCCCGCTTCCGTCTGGCAGGCCACCAGCGTCGCGTCATGTACGCCTTCAATATTCAGAACGGCAGCCACAAGATCCTGCTTGCTGTCCAGCCGGACTTCCACGGTCATCTCCGCGCCGCTGCGGGTAACCGTCTTGGAACGGAGCTTGCGCTGCCTCACGGTGCGGCGCAGCAGCTGGGTGATATCCTGCTCCGCGTAGTCGTCGTAATGGACGACGAGCAGGTAGGCGTTGCCTTTGCTGAGATGCAGGAAACTCAGGAGGAAAAGAATTACGCTGATTACCAGTACCACCATGAGCGCGTGGATATACAGCTCCGCCCCGAGCAGAATACCCATCGTCAGCGCCCAGAACATGTAGGCTGTATCCATAGGATCCTTTACAGCCGTACGGAAACGGACGATGCTCAGCGCGCCGACCATGCCCATGCTCAGAGCGATGTCGCTCTTGATGCACATAACCACCGGAGTGGTGATCAGCGTCAGCATCATCAGCGTCAGCGCGAAAGACGGACTGTACAGAACGCCCCGGTAGCAGCGTTTGTAAACAAAGGCAATGATCAGCCCGACCAGGCATCCTATCAGCAGCCCGATCAGAATTTTAAGCGGCGTCAGGTTGGCAAACTGATTGGTAAAGTAATCGCTGAGGCTCATGTCGTTTCTGATAAGCTTGCCGAGGCTGGTGTTGGGCGCCGTTTCCATGAATGTCATCCTCCCATGTTCTGTTTTCTGTTATCAGGTTTCCGAAACATTTTCCGCCGGAATCGTCTCCGTCTCACCTGAAAGCTTTCCCGTCAGATCGCGTCCGGCGGCATATCCGGCTTATCGCAGATGTACTCGGCCATCTCCGCGTCCGTCAGTTCAAACGCGTTCTGAATCATCTCCCACAGGTATGTGGGCCGCTTCCGGCATACGTTGCGCAGACGTTCCACGCGTTTCTCCCAGTACCGGTAAGCGCCGTCAACGGTCTTGGGCACCTCCGTGATCACCATCTGGTCGTTCTCCTCGCCCCAGCGTGCCCAGTGAAGCTCCATCTCCGGTGTAATTTCCTCCACCAGCCGGTCCAGCGTTTCAATCATGAAATCCGTTGTGAAAAATCTGAAAACGCTTCCCATTTTCCGCAGGAACCTCTCCCTGTATTCCGGAACGCTGAGGAGTTTCGTGAAAATAGTATTGTCGATGCGTTTCTGTCCCATCCCGCCCACGCGGGTGAAGCTCGCCGGACTGTCAAACTTGGAGTTGTACAGGCCGTAGTCCGCATCATACCAGATCCAGCGCCATTTGCTTCCCGGCGTCTTCAGCCGGTAATACCTGGTGTTGCCGATATCGCTGTTCCCCACGAACATCTCCAGCGCCATGTACTCGAACAGGTTGTCCACATCCACGTTGTCAAGAATATACTGCAGGTCGTCCGGATTCTTTGCCGGATCGCCGGCCTTGATTTTCTTGATCATGGCCTTGAAATCCTTATTGCTGCCGAATTTCAGGCGGCTGGAGCCCTGCAGGATATCCATGTTTCCCGCCTCGCTCAGGGGCAGGCCCTCATGCTGCGCGACGAAGAATCGGTCCACCCGCTCCCGCAGGTTCATATGGCCCCAGTAGACTCCGTTCAGATACACAGCGCAGGGTCGGTAGGCCTGATGGATGACCTTCGCTCCGTACGCGTCCAGCATGCGGCTTTCGAACGCGTCGGTGATCCGGGTCCACATGGACTCGTTTCCCGTATTCCGCAGGATAAAGCTCTTGTATTCCGTATAGGGTCTGTCGTTAAACAGCTTCGCCGGGAACGTCTTCTGGCCGTACAGGGATTTCGCCCGGAATTTCATGCTCTTCTGTGGCATATCCAGACTGAAATCGCCCATTGTGCGGACCGACGCCCCCTGGCTGATCAGAGTGGTTCCGTCCGTGTCGAAGATTTCCACATGGCAGGGATAGGATACGCCGGCGTCCTTCATCTTCCTGTAGGTGGAATTCGCGAATGGCAGTTTCCCCGGCGCTTCTTTGATGATGGGTCCGTCCGCGAGCATGCCGGTTTCGTAATTCCACAGATTGTCCGGATCCGTTACAACGGATACGATCGTCAGCGTGTGGTACGCGTTGATCAGGAACGTGCCCGTCAGAATATCGCTGGGCTTCAGACCAGGATCCGCCGCGAAGGCCCTCGCCCGGAGCACCGTGGTAAAGTTCATTTCGAGTCTCTCCCCGTTGTAGGGAGTGGACTGCTGCGTCGGATCGGATCCGTCCGTGGTATAGTAAACCTGCGTGCCCTCCGGCACGTTGAACCGGACGTCCACCGTGTGGTCGTACATCCCGGGTTTTTCCGTAAAGGACGGCATACTGGTAAAGCCGTTGAAACCCTCCCCGTTCTGCCGGAAGGGCGTGGGCGTTTCATAATAAAAAAAACCCGACATCCCCAGGGTCCTGCCGTAGGAAGTATCGGTCCGCTGTTCCGGCAAAATCATTTTATCCAGGATCCGTCCGGTCGGATCCGTCAGCACCAGCGTCTCCTGCGCCGTTCTGTTGATCCTGAATCCGGCGTGCAGCGTCGCGATATCCGTGGAGCCCTTCGTCCCGTCGCAAAGGATTACTTTGTATTCCCCCGGACCGATGATGGTGCCGTCCGGGAACTGCCATTTTCTTCCACGGGTCAGCCGGTCGCTCAGCCCGTACCCCGACAGATTCACGCTCTCGCTTCCGGAATTGTAGAGTTCAATCCAGTCCGGGTTTCCCGTGTTCGGATACGTGGCGACGGAATCGTTGCTCGCAAGCACCTCGCTGATGTATACGCCCGTTTTGTTCATGGCTCTCAGATGGATATCCATCTGATAGAAACCCTGAAGATTGTTGGGCAGACCCGGCGTCGCGTTCCGGAACACCTGCATCGTACCGCTGTCGTTCCGTCCGAAGCTGCAGTCTTCCGCCAGATTGTCGATCATCACGCGGTCCACGATGCGTCCGCGGCTGTCCGACAGAATGATGGTTTCCTTTTCCGCGCTGATCCGGAAGTTGGTGTGGGGCACTCCGGTTCTGGCCTCCACCTTGTCCTTCCCGCTGCAGAATACCACGTAATACCCGTGCGCGGGCACCACGGCGTCCCGGGGGAAACGCCACTTCAGAGGGCGCCCCTCGTTGTCGCTCAGAGCGTAATTTTCAAGGCTTACCGAAGAGGACGTGGTATTGTAGATTTCCACCCAGTCGCTGAGCTCGTCGTCCTCGTCCCTCAGGCCCGTCAGCGGATCGGCCATGACTTCGTTGATGACAAGCGCGCCGTCGGAAACCATGACGCTTTCCCGGTAAAGCCTGTTTCCCTCCGGGGTGTTCGGGAAACCGGGGCTGAAATATTCCACGCTCTGAAAGCCGGATTCGGTCAGCGCCCAGCTTTCGTCCGAAGCCATGATCGGGTATTTGCGGCTGTCGATCAGATACGCGTTGGGATCGTAAAGGTAGACTGTCTCGCCCACGCTGGAAAGCTTGAATTTCGCGTGAAACGGAAGACCCGGAGTCGCTTTGTTGCTGTTGGAACAGAACACGACGACCCGTCCGTCAGCCGGCAGCGTGACGTCCGGGAACAGGAACCGGATGCTGTCGCTCCGGTCGCTGAGTCCCAGGTCTTTCAGAGAAATTGCGCTGCCCGTGCTGTTCCAGATTTCAACCCAGTCGGAATAATTGCCTTCTTCATCCGTTACGGCTTTCCGGTTGGAAGGCATGATCTCGCTGATCACAAGTCCTTCGTACATGCCGGCGAGCCTGGATCCTTCCCCCGGACGCCCGTCCTCTGTGCCGATCGTATAGGAAGCGCGCTTCAGGGGCTCCTTCGGTGTAACCAGCACGATCAGCGCCGCCGCCGCCGCGAAGGCGGCCAGCAAAAGGAAATTCATACGCTTTCTCCTGCGGCGGGCCTTTGTCACCCTGGAAGCGGCCCTGCGCCCGCTGAAACCGTTCGTCCCGGTATTCTGATCCATGTCCGCTTCCCCTCCTTCCGCAGCTTCAAACTTCACGCTATGATATCACACTTGTC
>ONXY01000050.1 GCA_900321945.1 uncultured Eubacteriales bacterium
CCGGTCTTGACGCCGGCCACGTTCCCGTTGTAATAGCCGCTCCCGGTATGAAGCATTTTGTTCGTATTGCTCAGGGATACGGTTTTTCCTTCCGCGCTCGTGATCCGCGCGGCCGGCATGCCGCAGATCTCCGCCAGAAGAGGATTGTCCAGAAAAGCCTCCGCGATCTTCAGGATGTCCTCGGCGGTGGTAAGCTGCCCGTTCGCGTCCAGACCCACAACGTTGACTGCGGTCGTGTGCGCCGCGCCGAGTTCCGCCGCTTTCCGGTTCATCGCCGCGACGAAGCTCCCGACGGCGTCCCCGTACGGCAGCCGCCCGTTTCCTTCCAGCTTCCGCCCGCACCAGACGCCCAGGGCGTAAGCCGCATCCGCGCCGGAGGGCAGCAGCAGCCCCTCCAGCAGATCCCGGACGGAGAGAGTCATCCCGTATTCCAGGCCGGCGCGGGACGCGTCAAGCGGGGGAATGTAGATCTCCGTGCCCAGCGTAACCGTCTCGTCCGGTTCCGCGATATCCAGGACGGTCAGCGCGGTCAGCATTTTCAGCGTGGAGGCGGGATAAATGAGCGACGCGCTGTCCGCGGCGTAGACCGGCTGCCAGTTTCCGGGCTCATCCCCGAGGCGTACGAGAAGAACGTTCCGCCCCTCCAGCAGCAGCCCCTCGGTGTCGTAGATTTTCGGCGCCGGCGAAGGGGACGCCGCCGGGACCGTCTCCGCCTGTTCCGCGGTGGGGGCGGGCGCGGGCGTTTCCACCAGCGCGGCGGCGTTCTCCCGGATCTCAGGCTTCGGAATCGTGACAAAATAATTGACGGTGAAGAGAACCGCTTCCATCGAAACGACGAGCAGGACGCAGAAGCGGTTCAGGAGCATATGGCGGCGCCATGTGCGGGGTATCCGGGGCAGAAGCACGCGCCCCGCCCGCGTCCGGTCGAAACCGATACGCTGCAGCAGCATGCACAGAAGCGAACCGAGCGTCCCGCCCAGCGTATTCAGGATGACGTCGTCCACGTCGGGAACCCGGTAGTTGAAGCACTGGGCAGTCTCAATGAAAAGCGAAAGAACGGCCGCGGTGGCCGCGGAAAAAACCAGCTTCGATTTTCCGGACCGCTCCGGGTGCAGCAGCACCTCGAAAAAGCCCAGCGGAAGAAACAGAAGGACGTTGCCGAAAAGGTTGAGCGGATGGGCGAGCCAGTCTCTCAGCGCCCGGAAGGGCACGAGATTCACCCGCTCCGTCGAAAAGGAGAAGCGGCGGAAGAAGTAGGTCGGGCTCAGAAGCGCATAGAAAAGGCGGCCCAGATACAGGGCCAGCATGACCAGAAGGATCTTAATCCAGACAGCGCTTCTCCGCTCCCGCAGCGGTCTCCGGAAAACGAAGGCAAGCAGAGCCGCCGCGTAGACCTCGGTCAGGATAAATCGGATCCACGAATCAATATTCAGCAATGCCTTTCTCCCTGAATTTTACAGTTTCTCCGTTCCTGCGCGGCCCCGGCCGGGCCGCGCAGGGTTTCAGTTCCGCGGTCCCGGCCGGGGAAAGCCCTTTTCCGGCAGGAGGTTCAGCTTCTTCAGCCTCGATTCGACCGCGCCGCGGGTTCTTCCGTGCGTCAGGGCCATTTCGCTGATGGTGACGCCGCCCGCGTATTCCTCCCGCAGGGTTCGGTCCTCCTCCTCCGTCCAGGGCGATCCCGCGGACGGATGCCTGCCGGAACCTGCAGAGACGGCGGAGGAGGCTTTCGGCCTGTTTCGCGAAGCGACTCCGGTCTGTTTTTCGTACATGCCGGCGGAAACGTCGTTTCGGGACCGGTTTTCTTCCGGTCGGGCTTTTTCCGCCGCGCCCGTTCCGGAAAACGCCGCTCTTCCCGGGGCCGCGGGTTCCGGAGCTCCCGGAGCGGACTCCCTTTTCCCGCCCTCGGATGAAGCGATTTCCCGCAGGAATTCGTCCCCGTATTTTTCCATTTTTCTTTCCCCGACGCCTCCGACGCGCATCATCTCCGCCGCGTTCCGGGGACGCTGTTCCGCCATCTCCCGCAGCGTCGCGTCGGAGAAAACGATGTAGGCGGGCACATTCTCCCGGGCGGCGATCCGGAACCGGAGCGCCCGGAGGGCTTCGAAAAGCCCGTTCTCTTCCCTTCCGGAAGAAGCTTCCGGCCTGCTCCGTTTTTTCCTCTCCGGTTTTGTCCGGGCTTTCTGAAGCTTCTTCATGCTTACGGAAGCCGAGCCGTTCAACACCGCGCCGGACTGCTTCGTGAGCCAGAGCACAGGATAGTCCCCGTCGCTGGTACAGAGATAATTCTGAACCACGAGAGCCGCGATCATCTGCCGGATCTCCCGGAGCGGCAGATCACGCATCAGGCCGAACGTGCTCTGGGAAGGAAAGCCCAGCCGCTCGTACCGGGGGTTCACCGTTCCCTTCAGCACGTCGGCTATGACGGCGGAGCCGTATTTCTGACCGGTCCGAGCAACGCAGGAAAGGATCATCCGGGCCTGAACGGTGATGTCCTCCGCCTCGTACTGGCCCAGGCAGTTGGAGCAGTTCCCGCACCGCGCGGGCGGATTCTCCTGCCCGAAGTATTTCAGGATCTCCGCGCGCAGGCACCCTGTGCCCGTTGCGTAGTCCGTCATTCTGCGCAGCCGCTGGTAATCCGCCTCGCGGAGAACGGCTCTGTCCTCTTCCGTAAGCTCTTCGTTCTCCCCGGGCATATCGATCAGACGCCGCGCGATCACCACGTCCTGCGGGCTGAACAGCAGCACGCACTCCGCGGGTTCTCCGTCCCGCCCTGCGCGGCCCGCCTCCTGATAATATGCCTCCAGGCTTTTCGGCATATTATAATGAATCACCCAGGAAACATTGGACTTGTCGATTCCCATGCCGAAGGCGTTCGTCGCCGCGATCACCGGAACCCGGTCGAATGAGAAATCGTCCTGATTCCTTTTTCTCTCCTCCTGAGACAGCCCGGCATGATACCGGGTCGCGCTGAAGCCGTGACCCTGCAGGAGGCTGCAGACCTGTTCCACGTTCTTCCGGGTCGCGCAGTAAATGATTCCGCTCTGGGAAGGATGATCCGCAAGCCACGCCAGCAGCGCCCTGTCCTTGTTTTCCGGCGTCCGGACGGAAAAGAAGAGGTTCGGCCGGTCGAAGCCGGTCCGGATTCTGTGCGGGGAGTCGAGTCCCAGCTTCAGCTCTATATCCCTGGAAACCTGCGGCGTCGCCGTCGCTGTGAAAGCCGCCGTGACCGGGCGGGAGGACAGCCCCGCGGCGAACTCCGGAATTTTCAGATAATCCGGTCTGAAATCCTGGCCCCACTGGGAGATGCAGTGGGCTTCGTCCACGGCCAGCAGGGATACCCGCAGCTGTCCGCAGACCTCCTGGAATCCGGGAGCCGTCAGCCGTTCCGGCGCGACGTACACGATTTTGTACTTTCCCGCCCGCAGATTCCCGAGAGCCTTCTGATACTGTCCGAAACTCAGCGAGGAATTGAGAAAGGCCGCCGGCACGCCGGCGCCGACGAGGGCGGAAACCTGATCCTTCATCAGGGAAATCAGAGGGGAAATCACCAGCGTGATCCCGGAAAGCATCAGGGCCGGCACCTGATAGCAGAGGGATTTTCCCGCTCCCGTGGGCATGACGCAGAGAAGATCCCGCCCCCGCAGCAGGGTCTCAACCGCCTCCTCCTGTCCGCCCCGGAAGGCTTCGTACCCGAAATACCGTTTCAGAATCTCCAGCGAAGAAGCCGCCACGGCCGAAATCCCTCCCTCCGGATAAAGGGATGCCGCGGCTGAACAGACAGCCGCGGCGTTCCTCTCCGAAAACAATTATTCCATGTCCTTCAGTTCCTGATACAGCTTCCGGTACAGGCTCGCCGAATGCTCCCAGGAAACGTCCTTTTCCATATCCCTGCGCACGATGGCGTCCCAGACGTCCCGGTGGCTGAAGTACTGTTCCCGGCTCCGTTCCACGGCGTCCAGCAGCAGATCCGCGCGGTATCTGTCGAAGGTGAAACCGTTTCCCTCTCCTGTATACTCGTTGAACGGCTCCACCGTATCCTTCAGGCCGCCGGTCTCCCGGACGATCGGAACGGTTCCGTAGCGCATGGCGATCAGCTGGGTCAGCCCGCAGGGTTCGAAAAGGCTGGGGACAAGCAGCGCGTCCGCTCCGGCGTAAATCTGATGCGCCAGGCTTTCGTCGTACTTGATATAGGCGCACACCTGACCCCTGTGTATATCCTCGTAATACCGGAAGGCGTCCTCATACCGGGGATCGCCGGTTCCCAGAATAACGACCTGCGTCCGATCGTCCAGCATCTGCTCAAAAACGGCGTTGATCAGATCCAGCCCCTTCTGGTCCGTCAGCCGGGAGATCAGGCCCAGTACATATTTTCCGTCGTCGGTTTCCAGGCCCAGCCGCTCCTGAAGGGCGCGCTTGTTTTCCCGTTTCTTCTCCAGCACGTTCTCCTCCCCGTAGGGGGCGGGCAGAAGATGATCCGTCCTGCTGTTCCAGATATCCACATCGATGCCGTTGACAATGCCCAGCAGCTTCGCGCGGTGATACCACAGGTGTCCGTTCAGTCTCTCTCCGTAGAAATCGGTCTGGATCTCCTCGGCGTAGGTCGCGCTGACGGTGGTGATCCTGTCCGCGTAAGCCAGGCCGCCCTTGAACATGTTCGCCTCATCGTTGCCCTGGTTGAACACCGCGTAGTCGAACAGATAATCCGGCAGGCCGGACCAGTACTTGAGATGCGGAATGCTGCAGATTCCCTGGAAGCGCAGGTTGTGAATGGTCAGCACGCTCCGTGCTCTGCCGACGGGCGTGATGGCGAAGCTGGTACGGAGATACACGGGAACCAGCGCGGCCTGCCAGTCGTGGCAGTGCACGATGTCCGGCGTCCACTCCAGATAGTTCAGAGCGGCCAGGGAGGCTTTGGAGAAATAGCAGTATTTGGGAATGTCCTCCCACAGCCCGGTGTACGGATTCCCCCAGTCGAAGAATTCCTTGTTTTCGATCAGATCATAGATAACCCCGTCGAGCTCGGTTTCCATGATGCCGACGAAGTAGCTCTGGCCGCCCTGGCAGAGATCCATCATGAAGGATCCCTTCCACTTCATTCCCACCCTGAACTTTTCGGGAATGCAGCTGTAGTAAGGAAGAATAACCCGGACCTCGCATCCCTCGCGGCGCAGCGCACGGGGAAGCGCGTACATCACGTCGCCCAGCCCGCCAGTTTTGATAAACGGATAGGATTCCGACCCGATAAAGGCGATTTTCATTCCATTGTCTGCCATGAGCTTTCTCCTTTCTGTCTTCCCGGCCGTTCCGGTCTGCCGTCATTCTTCCTTTTTTATGCTGATCTCCCCTCCCGTAATATGACAGGAGGTGATAAAGCCGAGCGGATCGTCTCCGCAGACGATACTGATTCTGCCTCCGGTGATTTCCAGGAATCCCCGGTCGCCGTCCTTTTTATTCGTCGACTTGATACCGTCCTTTCCGGCCCGGATCGAAATCTCCCCGCCGGAAATCTCCACGGAATCCTTGCCCTTGATCCCGTGATTCGGAGCATCGATGCTCAGCTTCCCGCCCTCGATCCGGATATCGTCCTTGGAAACGATTCCGTTCATCGCGCCGGCTTTGATCTCCATGCTTCCGGCGCCTTCGATCGTCAGGTCGCTCCGGCTGAAGATCACGCCGTCCGGTTCGTCTTCCGTCTCCAGGATCAGAGAGGTTCCGTCGGAAAGAAAGTTCGCGCTTCCCTCCACCAGAGAGATAACCGCGCGGGGACTGCACTCAACAATCCGGATGGCCGGACCGTTTTCATTATGCACCGAAACGCCGTTCAGGTACAGCGTCACCTTGCCGGATTCACGGTTTTCGATCCGCAGCTCGCCCTGCTCCAGAGTTCCGGAAATCAGATAATCGCCCGGCCGGGAAATCGTTACGGTATTCCCGTCCACGGACACTCCTTCCGTTCCGCTCTGCGTCCCGTCCTGAACCAGCTGAATGGAAATCATGCCTTCCGCCGCGGAAAAAGACGCCGTCAGCAGGAAGGCCGCCAGAAAAACCGCCGCCGCTTTTCTCATTTTCATTCTCCTCAGACCGTCCCTTCTTTTTCCGGGTCTTACCAGACCTGGCTCAGAACAGCCGCCGCCACCACAGAGAAGACCATTACCCCCGCGATGATCAGCGCGATCATCCGGCTCGCCTGTTTTTTTCCGCTCCCGTGCCGTTCAGCCATGTTACCGCTCCCTGTTTCTTAAGATATAA
>ONXY01000181.1 GCA_900321945.1 uncultured Eubacteriales bacterium
AGCGCGATTCCCTTTCTTGCTTTCATAACCTTCTTCCTCCAGCGCTTGGTTCGGAGCGGACGGAAACGGAGCCGCTTTTCTCTTTTTCCTTCCGGCTCTTTCCGGGTGAAACTCCAAAAAGCCTGCGGATCTCCTTTTCCCGTACATCGTCCCGCAGACTGTCCGGCCCGGAGCCGGCAGATATATGGTACTTATATATTTCGATAAACCGCGGGCCGGTTCCTCTTCCCTTCCGGACTTTTCCCCTGCTTGCGATTTCCGCCGAAGCCCTTTTTCCCCGCGTCCCGCGCGGTTTTCAGCGCGGGGAACCCCGGCGCGGCCCCGAAGAGGATGCGGACCATGGAAAAAAATGAAAGCCGCGATTGATAACGCGCCGGAAATGTGGTACAATCCCGGTAAGGACACATGGCAAAATAAATCGGAGGTGTGAGGAATGGCATGTTTTTTCGGCCACAAATGGAACGGCTGCACCTGCTCAAAATGCGGGAAAAAGCGTGAAACCGGGCATGAGTTCCGCCCGGTGGACGGCAAATGCGAGAACAAGTGCGAAATCTGCGGCAAAATCACGACCTTCCCCTGCAAGTTCAAGGCCGTAAAGGGTCAGTGCCTCGAACGCTGCGAAAGGTGCGGCAAGGAGCGGGAAAAGCACGACTATGAGAACGGATACTGCAAAAACTGCGGCAAGCTGTCCGATACCCCCTTCAACCTGTCCTGTCTTACCATGGAGGAGGCGAACGCGCTGGACAAGGCGCTGGAAATCGGCAAAAAAGCGAATACCCAGAAGGAGCTGGATCCGTTCTATACCAGTGCGAAGACCCAGCTGGGCTCCAGAAGGCAGGGCGTCGTCGAGCTGGTGATCACCGGCCTGACGGCGGTGGCCGTAAACCAGGCCCTGATCCAGAACGTCCAGGACTTCATGAAGACCAATCCCAACGAATTCCTTGCCAGGGTCAGCATGGCGGGCAATCTGAAGACCGCCGTGGACAAGATGAGCGACCTGATCAACAAGTTCAACGAGGAAGCGAAGAAACACAACCAGGAAGCGCCGAAGGTCTCGCTGGACAAGGCTTCCCTGGACAAGGTCATTCTGGACAAGAACAAGATAAAAAAATAACGGGAACGCCGCGGACCGCGTCCCCGCCGGTATTCATCCGAAGCCTGCCATACAACCTGAAAAAGACGGAGAGGACCCCGATCAGACCGGCTGATCGGGGTCTTCTTTACGCAGGACGCCGGGGACCGCGAGCACGTTCTTCCGGTACGGGGCTTTGAAGTCCTCCGAAATGCCGGCCGCGTCCTTTATTCTCCGGGACAGATCTTCCAGTTCTTCCCACGGAACCAGGCAGGCATGGGTCCCCGCGGCGGTATTGTCCGTAATGCTCCCGGTTTCGCCCCGCCGGAACCGCGCGCAGCGCTGTTCCAGCTCCGCGCCGTCCATGGTTTCGCAGCCCAGGGCATGGCGGAACGCGCGCCAGCGTCTGTGTTCCGTGCGTGAAAGATTTTCAAGCGTTTCGGGCGGAGGCGGCCACTTTCCCGCGGCCGCTTCCCCGAGGCTGACGCCCGCGGCATGCAGATGGGCGGGGAAAAACCGGACGGCGGCCCGGCAGTCCGCGCGGCTCAGGGGATCGCATTCTTTCCAGTCCTCCGCGGCGGATGCCCCGCCCCGGAGAATATGATTCAGCTCCATGGCCGCCCGGTCCGCTTTGCGGACGTCCGGATATCCGGGCCGGTATTCCTTCTCGTCGACCAGCACGGAATCCGGCGAGCACTGAATCACGCGCGGCCGGTCGGGACGGGATCCGTATTTCCGGTAAAGGATCCCGCCCAGCTCCATGTTGTACCCGGCGTCTCCGGAGCAGAGGACGATCACGGCCGGAGGATTGCTTTCCAGATGCTCGTGAAACAGCTTCGAGTTGGCGGCGGCCTCATACAGGGCAACGTCGTAGTTTTTCAGCAGAGAAGGATAGAGAGCTTCGAAGAACCCGCGTTCCTCGTTCATGCGGCGGTCGAATACCTCCGCGTGGAAGGCGCTGCCTTCCATCTGCCCGTTGACGATCATCTCCCGGAGCATCGCCTGCCCCATCCGGCCGAAGCCCACCAGAAACACGCGGAAATCGTTCTGAGCCCGGCCGGCGGAATCGCAGCGGATAAAGCTCCAGGGCGGACATTTTTCAACGGCGAGCCGCGCGGTCAGTTCATACCGGCTGGCGGAATACAGCTCCCCGTAGCCGTATCGTCCGTCCAGCGCCAGCAGGCGGGAAGCGCGTTCCTCCGGAACGCCGAGGATAAACAGGCTGAGCGCCTCCGGAGGCACCTTCCGCTCCCGCAGCGCGGGCAGCAGGGTTTCGGCGTACCGCAGGTTTCCGACGGGATCGCCGCCTATGCAGCAGACGTCCAGTTTCCTGCGGGAGCCGCGCGTCCCGATGGTTTTCAGGAATTTGGTGTCGGCGCACAGAGCGGCGCCGCCCTCAAACTCCACGGCTCCCAGAGAATCCGCCCGGGCGCTGACGGCTTCGTCGGAACGCTCGGTAACCAGGATGAGCGGATGGTTTTTTTCGCGGTCTCCGATCAGGCAGAGGGTATCGGGCTCCGCGCCGTAGACCAGGCGGATATCGCCCGCGCGCAGCATCCGTATGCGCAGCTTTTTCAGCAGGCGCCGGCCCAGCAGCCTGACCGCGGCGCTGGCCGTCATGTAGAAGGCGGAGAAGTGTCCGATCCAGAACAGCGCGACGGCCCATCCGTTCCCGAACAG
>ONXY01000564.1 GCA_900321945.1 uncultured Eubacteriales bacterium
CCGGGAAGCCATCGAGAAGGAACCGGACGCGCCGGTGCCCCTGCACATCCGCAACGCGCCGACGAAGCTGATGAAGGATCTGAATTACGGCAGGGGCTATCAGTATGCCCATGATTACGCAGAAAAGATGACGGAAATGACCTGCCTGCCGGACAATCTGAAAGGCAGAAGGTTCTATCATCCCACGGATCAGGGACAGGAAGCCCGGTACAAGGAACGGCTGGAACAGATTCTGGCCTGGAAGGAGGCCAAAAGGAAATGATCATTCGAAGCGCTGCCCGGAGCCGGACCGGAAAGAAGCCGGCGGGCGCGGGAAAGGGCAGACGGATTCCGGGCCGGACCGGGAAGCTGATCAGAATCATCTGCCTGCTGTGCCTGGCGGCGCTGCTTCCCCTGGGGACGGCGCCGGCGGAGGAGAAACCCGCGCCGACGGTCCGGGTGCTGCTGCGCCGGCTGAACCTGACGGACCGGATGGATCTGCAGACAGCGGGAGTTTATACCGTCCGCTGGGGAAAGGACGGCCGCATGCTGATGCCGGACCGGAGCAGGATCACCGTGCAGGTCCGCGAGGGGAAGCTCTTCCTGTTTTTTTCCGGAGCCGCGCTGGAATGCGGGGCTTCCCTGCGCTTTGAGCGGACCGGGGAAGGCGGAGCCATGGCGGGGCTGACCGTGCTGCCGGGGGAGGCGCTGTATCCGGGAGACCTGAGCCTGACGGTGGCGGGCGGCCAGCTGCAGCCGGTGCTGTCTCTCAGCGTGGAGGATTATCTGCTGGGAGTCGTCCCCTTTGAGATGAGCGACGATTTCCCGCTGGAGGCGCTGAAGGCCCAGGCGGTCTGCGCCAGGACCTACGCCCTGTCCAGGCTGAACCCGAAAAAAGCCTACGATCTGGAGGATACGACCAACGACCAGGTTTTCCGCGGGGTCACGGGCAGCCATGACCGGTCCGACAGAGCCGTTCGGGAGACGGCGGGCGTGGTGGGCACCAGCGGCGGAGGGCTGGCGGAATGCTATTACAGCGCGTCCAACGGCGGCCAGACGGAGCTTCCCGCCCATGTATGGGGCGGACGGGACAGCAGCGCGTGCTATGCCGTGACCGAAGATCCCTACGATCTTGAAAACCCGGAATCCGTGATCCGGAAGGCGAGGATCCGAAAGGACGGAAAGAATCTTCCGGAGACGCTGGAGCGGAGCATCCGGGAAGCGTTCTTCGCCCTGCCCGGAATGGAGGACTGGGTGCGT
Organism: uncultured Eubacteriales bacterium; assembly: GCA_900321945.1. Next base: position 1,240 of record ONXY01000564.1, read on the forward strand.
CAGGAGGACGCCTTCCGGATTGATGAGGTGACCGCCGTGGCTTTGACCACGCCGCGCTTTGAGGCGCCGTGCCGGCTGATGACGAAGCTGGAAATCACGGTCCGGGTGTCCGGAAAGCGGCTTCTGCCTGCGGAAACGCCGGATCCCCTGACCTATGAGCCGGACGACGGGGAGGAGGACGACGCGCCGACTCCGGCGCCGGCGCCGGCGCGGGAAGCGAGGCTCAGCGATTTCACCGAAGCCGGAACCTTTACGGTGAGCGTGGACCTTTTCCCGTACCTGATCCGGGAAATGAACATGAGCATCTACGGCGCGGACAACGAGATTGTCACCGTGACGGAGAACGGGGACCACTGGCTGCTGGCCGCCGGGCGCTTCGGCCACGGCGTGGGCATGAGCCAGCGGGGCGCCCAGTGGATGGCGGGGAAGTACGGAAAAAACTTTCAGGAGATTCTGGAATTCTATTTTCCGGGCATGGAACTGAAGAAGACGTCCTCCGGCCCCGCGCTGATTCCGACGCCGGATCCGCTGCTGGCCCGCACGCCGGGTCCCGCCGCGTCGCCGACGCCCCGGCCGACGCTCATGCCGGTCACGGAGGCGGATCTGCCCGAGGGCGCCTGGATTGCCAGCGTCGAGGGAATTGACGACGACAGCAGCCTGAATCTGCGGGCGGAGCCGGCCGCTTCCTCGGAGATCCTGATGCGGCTGTACAAGCATCAGCGGCTGATCGTGCTGGAAACCTGCGAGGATCCGGCGTGGGTGCACGTCAGAACGGACAGCGCGGAAGGCTATGTGATGGTGTCCTTCCTTGAAAAAGCGCCGTAAAAAAACAGGAAAGAAACAAATAAAATTATTTACTCAGCGGGGGCCCCGGCGTATAATAGCGCCGTAAATTCACAAAGGGTTTACGAATATGACAAGGGAGGAAACCATGATGAAGAAGATTCTTGCTCTGGTGCTGGCTCTGGCAATGTTCCTGAGCGTAGCGGCCTTCGCCGGCGCGGAGGAGCCTGTCACCCTGAAGATTGCACACATCGGCCCGCTGACCGGCGCGGCCGCGGTTTACGGCGTGGCCACCAGCCGCGGCGCCCAGATCGCCGCGGAGGAGATTAACGCCGCCGGCGGAAAGTACAAAATTGAGATTATCGACGAGGACGATACCCACGACGCCGAAAAGGCGGTCAACGCCTACAACGACGCCATGGACAAGGGCGCCCAGATGATTATCGGCACCACCACGACCACCCCCTGCATCGCCGTGGGTGCCGTGGCCTATGAGGAGCGGGTGTTCATGCTGACCCCGTCCGCTTCCTCCACCGCTGTGACCGAGGGCAAGGACAAC
>ONXY01000177.1 GCA_900321945.1 uncultured Eubacteriales bacterium
AATGCATACCAATCTGGCCGCCCCGGCTCTCTTCGGCGGTTACGAATACACGCCCCGGGAAATGAATGCCCGCGGCGGAACGCTGCTTCGGGACAAGCACAATGAAGCGCTTCTGCTGATGCCGACCCTTTTCAGCCGGCAGGGATACCGGACCACGGTTTTCGACGTTCCGTATCCCGGAAACTATTCCGACGCGGGGGATTATTCTCTTTTTGACTCGGTTCCCGGGGTCAGCGCCCGCGTCGTTCACGGAGCGGATGAGGAAGCCTCGTGGCTGATCTCCTCTGAGAACTTCCGGCTCCGCAACTTCTTCTGCCACAGTCTGACCATGACGGCGCCGTCCTTTCTTTTCGGAACGCTGTACAGCATGGGAAGCTATAATCAGGCCGCCCGGTCCGCTGATCTGTTTACCGCCCGGCCGGGCGTCACGGTTTATTCGGATCTGGAAATGAGGCCGGAGTTCATGCTGCAGTACGACGTGCTGACCCGTCTTCCGGAAATGACCAGGCTGCAGAGCGGCGGCGATACGCTGCTTGTCATGGCCAATTCCACCACGCATCAGCCCACGCTTCTGCAGGAACCGGAATACACACCTTCTTCCCCGGTGGATAACGCGGCCTACGACGCGGAGCATCAGGAGCGCTTTCTGGCCGGGCCCATCGCGCTTCAGGTCGACGACGAGATCCAGATGGCGCATTACGAGGTGAATATGGCCGCTCTGCTGCTTGTGGGCGACTGGCTGCAGCTGCTGAAAGAGCTGGGCGTTTACGATAACACCCGGATCATCATCGCCGCGGATCACGGGTTTGAAGTGAATCAGATTCCGGACATGATCCTGGATTCCACCGGCGAAGACATCATGGGATATAATCCGCTTCTGATGGTCAAGGATTTCGGCGCGGAAGGGGAAATCCGGACGGATACGTCCTTTATGACCAATGCGGACGTGCCCTCTCTCGCGATGGCGGACCTGATAAATGACCCGGTCAATCCCTTCACCGGAAACCCGGTAAACAGCGAACCCAAAAAGGCCGCCCAGTACGTCTGCATCTCGCACGACTGGGCGGTCGAAAGAAACAAAAAATCTTCATTTTCCGGGCCGTGGTACGCCGTCGCGCCGGGCGGAACCACGCTGTTTGACCCGTCCCGCTGGCAGCTGCTTCCGGAAGAGGAATGAACGCGGCTCCCCGAAGCATCCGGCGGAATCCGGCCCGGATGACGCGCCGGATTATCTGAACGCGGCGTACGGCGCGGCCCATACCAGAATCAGGATGGCCATGATCAGAATACCGAGAAGCGGCGCGAACCTCATGTACTGAAGCGTCTTCTTTCTTTCCTGCGGATCCTTTTCCTCCTCGGGAACGACGAACAGCTTCGCCCGGGCTTCCTTCTCCTCCTCGGTGACCCGGGTCGCCGCCGATCCGGCGATAATCCCGATCACATTCAGAACGATGCCGATAATGACCGGATCCAGAACGGCCGGGAGCGTCGTCCCGGACATGTTCGAATACAGTTTCAGCGCGAAACAGCCCAGAAAACCGCAGAGCATTCCGGTGAAAGCGCCGGTTTTCGTAATCCTTTTCGACAGCACGCTGGCCAGGGCCACCGGCATCCACGCGCTGGCCACGATGGCGCCTCCGAAGTACATGATCCACAGAATCTGGGGCGGGTTGAACACCGCGAGCAGCAGCACCACGGCGCTGACCGCGATCATGGAAACGCGGCCGATTTTGATGGTGTCTCCCTTTCCGCGGTAGATATCGTTCGCGACGGACGAACCCACCAGGGACAGGAAGGTGGTCGCCGAGGAGATGCCGGCGGCCAGCACGCCGGTGAGCAGAATCACGCCGAGAACCGTCGGCAGAATGTTCATGGCCGCCCAGATCAGCACGTGGGACGCGCTTTTCATCTCCGGATGGTACAGGTTCACCGTCACGGCCGCCATTCCCACCAGCAGCTGAAGCGCGAAAATGCCGAAGGCGGAGAACAGGGAAGAGCGGATCACCGTATGCTCGTTCTTCGCCATCAGATACCGGCTGGACTGCCAGGGGCCCACCATGCATACGGACAGCCATACGATGCCGTACACGATGCCCCAGATCACATTCTCCAGGCCGTTGGAATACATGTAGTCCAGATTGCCGCTCCAGGCCAGCAGATCCGGGATTTCAAACCGGTTCAGCTGACGGACCGCGGAATACCATCCGCCCGCCTTTCCCGTAATCACAAA
>ONXY01000170.1 GCA_900321945.1 uncultured Eubacteriales bacterium
GCTGCCCAGGCGAAGCCGATGTTCTGATCCAGCTCGTTGTACCCGTCGTTCAGATCCAGCGTCTTGGTCGATTTTGTCCGGCCCTCGGCCGTAAAGATGGAGCGCTTTTTCCCGCCGGTTTTGCTGTAGCGGGTAAACATCATGCCGTCCGGCGCGTAGCTGGTCAGGTCGTAAAACCCGGGGCGGATATGCACGATTTCCCAGAATCCCGTCTCATCCGTATATGCTTCGTAGACAAGGCCGTTTTTCTGCCCCGTCATGGTAATCTTCGCTCCCGCAACCCGGGGCTCGTCGTCCTCCATAATGCCGTCGGCGTTCTGATCGGCCCAGACGGTTCCGTTCACCCGGACGCCCTTCAGCACGCTGACGCCCCGTTCGACGGTCTCACCGGCTCCCAGGGTCACCGGTTCGCTGTCCTGAACGGGCGAGGAGGAGAAATCCGTACAGGACCAGGTTATCCCGGTCCCGCTCCCCTTCCGGCCGAACGTCCACTCTTCCGGCAGGCTTACCCGGATCCGGTAGGTTCCGGGAGTCAGGCCCGGCAGGGTCACCTCTCCGTTTCCGTCCGTTTCGCCGCCGGTGGCAATCTCGTTCTCCGCGGTCACGATATAGACCGTAATGCCTGCAATGCCTTTCTCGTATACACCGTGCTCCCCGTTCAGGTTGCCGTCCTGAAATGCGCTGACGCGGAATGTGCCGGTCCCGTCGGAAGCCGTCAGCACGGCTGTCTCCGGTACGGGCGTCGTCTCCGCCGTAGGTACGGGTGTAAACAGAATTTCCGGAATCTTCGTCGGCGCGGAAGTCAGCCGCGGAAGCGGCGTCTCCGCCGGCGCGGCGGTGATCAGATTCGGCAGTCCTTCCGCGGAAGCTTTCTCTTCCGCCGGGGTTTCGGGAACCTCCGTCTCCTCCGGTCCCGCCTGGGCCTCCGTCACCGGCGCCTGCGCCGTGAAGCCCTCCTCCAGCATGGGAACCAGCACGGGCACGGTCACTGTTCCCCCGGAAAAGGGAACCGTGATTCTCGCGCCGGAAACGTTCCATCCGGCCGGAAAGGTTTCCGGAATCGGCACAAGCAGCACTGGGCCGGGCTCCGTCAGGGTGACGGACGTCTTCCCCGCGTCGATTTTTCCCCGGTCAAGGCCTCCCTGCAGCACCTGGAAGGAGCCTTCCAGAGGAACCCGGGATTCCGTGCCGTCCTCCGCCGTCACAATCCCCCGCAGCCATACGCCAAGGGTCATCACTTCCGCCTTCGCCGGTTCCGGCGCGCAGGCCGAAAAAGCCAGCGCCAGCGCCAGCATCAGTATACCGAAACGGATCCGTCCTCTCATGCTCAGGAAAGCCTCCTCCGTAGAATCGGGAATCGCCGGCCGCCGTTTCTGCGCGGACTGCGTCGGTGTTCCCTCTGAAAAAACGCGCGCCCGGCCGTTCCCCGTTGCAGCCGGGGAGAAAGGCGGCCGGGCCGCGTGATCTGTTGTTCTGATGGATCAGGTCAGTCAGTTCAGCTTGACGCTGTGACGGAACTTGTCATACACATTGGAGACGTAGAACTCCGTGTAGCCGCGGGGATACGACACATGCAGGCTGTACAGCGTCTTGTCCACGCAGACCACGATCAGCCGTCCGGCGATCTCGGCGCCGGTGTCTTTAACCACCGCCTTATAGTTGGCATAGATGCCGGTGGCGCCCAGGAAGGTCCGCTCCGCCGTGTTCGAAGGAGAGAAGCCGGTCAGTTCCCCGCCGCCGGACAGGGTATCCAGCATACCCTTGACTTCCCTGGTCAGCTCGGACTTGGTGTACTGCTTGTTCACCGGCACGGCGCGGACAATCAGCTTCGCCGCGTAATCCATGGAAGGATCCGGATTGATCAGCGTATAGGTGTCCGAGATCGTGTCGTCCACCGTCCAGCCGCTGGGCCCCTCAAAGGTCATATGCAGGCTCGGCGCCTCGTAGGTCACGTAGCTGAAGGACAGGGTAGGCAGCGGCGTGGGCGTGGGCTTGTCGATGGGATCGATCAGCACCGGAGTCGCGCCGGCGTATTCGCTCTGCATCATCGGGGGAGCCGTTATCACCGGAGCGGACTGCTCCGTGTCATCGATTTCCTCCCAGTCGCCGCCCTCCTCCGCGGACGGGTCGTAGGAACCGTCGTCATAGTCGGCCGGGCCGACCACCGCGGATCCGAAAAGATCCTGCGCGGGCTCATCGGTGGCTGTCTGCTGCTGCCGCTGCTGAGGCAGCGTCGTGTCAAAGACCTCCCGCTGTCCGCAGGCGGTCAGTACCACCGCGCAAAGCGCCAGTACCAGACAAAGCATCTGTTTTTTGCTCATGGTTCCGTCCTCCCGTTCCTGTTCTGATTCTGTCCGGCCGCGGTCATTCCGCGTCCTCGGTATACCGCGGATGGTAAATCCGGCGGTCCAGGCTGAAAATCCGTTCGCTGAAAGCGCCTTCCGGCGTCTTGTCGACAGCGCTCTTCATGGTGTTCATCCGGGCGTCCATCATGTCGAGCCAGTGCAGGGCTTCCGCCTCCGGAAACATGGGCGGCCGGGGACTTCCGAATTCCGGTTCGCCGTGGTGGGACAAAAGCATATGCTCCAGCAGCACTACGGTTTCCCCCGTCACGCCGGTTTTCTCCGCCGCGCGGTTCAGCAGGGTGATGCCCCGGACCAGGTGGCCCAGCAGCTGTCCGTCCCGGGTATAGTCGGTCACGTTCCCGCTCTCGTCGCTCTTCAGTTCCTCCAGCTTGCCCAGGTCGTGCAGAATGACCCCGGCGCACAGCAGGTCGCGGTCCAGCCAGGGATAGACGCTCAGCGCCGCTTCCGCCATGCGCAGCATATCCGTCGTATGATGCAGCAGGCCGCTTCGTTCCGCGTGATGCATGCGCTGCGCCGCAGGAAACCAGCCGAGCCGGTCTCCGGCCATGTCCAGCATCTCCTCCGTCAGCTTCCGGAGGCTGCCGTTCCGGAAGGACGCGACGGTTTCCCGGATTTCACGCAGCATGTCCTCCGCCTTTCTGGGCGCCGCCGGTACAAACTCCGCCAGGTCAACCGCGTCCTCCGCGTTCGGGGTTCTCCATCTTTCCACCCGCATCTGCAGGCGTCCGTTATATTCCTGAACCAGCCCCCGGACCTTGATGGGCTTGCCGCTTTCCGGCACCTCCTGGTTTCCGTCCCAGTTCCAGATCTTCGCGTTGATCTCCCCGGTCCGGTCTCCGAGATTCATGTCCACATAGTCCCGGCCGTTCTTGTCGGTCTTCTTCTCCGCCCCGCGGACCAGCAGAAAGCCTTCAAAATGGCTGTCCCTGATCAGCTGGCTCACCGTGTAACGCTCCATGTGTGTTCCTCTTTATCGCTTGCTTTTCCTCCGCCCGCGGATGAGCTGCCGCAGGGACCGCTTCGCGGTCTCTCAGAACGGCGCTTCCCCGCCGCGGGAACCGCCCTGATCCTCCCTGGCCAGGTTGGCGAAGGTGGTCGTCTCGCCGAGCCAGGCCAGCTTTACCGTCCTCAGCGGACCGCTGCGCTGCTTGGCCACGTTGACTTCGGCGATATTCTTGTCCTCCGTGTCGGGATTATAATACTCCTCCCGGTGCAGAAACATGACCACGTCCGCGTCCTGCTCGATGGAACCGGAATCCCGCAGGTCGCTCAGCACGGGGCGTTTGTCGATCCGTTCCTTGTTCGCCCGGCTCAGCTGGGCGCAGGCGATGACCGGGATTTTCAGCTCCAGGGCGATCGCCTTCAGCTGGCGGCTGATCTCCGAAACCTCCATGTTCCGGCTTTCCGGTCTGCCGTCGCTGCGCATGAGGCCCAGATAGTCCACCAGCACCAGATCCAGCCCATGATCCATCATCAGGCGGCGGCACCGGGAACGCAGCTGGGTCGGCGTGA
>ONXY01000195.1 GCA_900321945.1 uncultured Eubacteriales bacterium
CGTCGTCATGGCTCTCCCTCCTCAGAAAAGACTGCTGTCCGGATCCAGCCGGCGTACCACGCCGTTGGCGATCATGATGCAGACGAAGCCCACCAGATTCTGCAGGAAGCCCGCGGCGGTGCTCATGCCCACGTTGCCGGTGGAGGTATAGGCGCGGTACACGTAGGTATCCACGACCTGGGTAACCGGGAACAGGGGCGCCGAGTTCATCGGAACCGACCAGAAGAGACCGAAATCCGCGTTGAAGATCTTGCCGACGTTCATGATCAGCAGGATGACGATCATGGGCTTCAGGTGCGGAAGCGTTACGTGGACCACCTGCTGCCACTTGGTGGCGCCGTCCACGGCCGCGGCCTCGTACTGGGAGCGGTCGATGCCGGTGATGGCGGACAGATAGAGGACGGTGGAATACCCGGTGTTCTTCCAGACCGAGCAGATCGTCAGGATCACCGGCCAGTAGGCGGGCGTGTTGTACCAGTCTACGGGAACCGCGCCCGCGGCTTTCTGGCTCCGGACGATCATGCCGTTGGTGGGATCCAGAAAAGCGAAGAGGAAGTAGGAAACGACCACCCAGCTGAGGAAGTAGGGGAAGAACATCATCGTCTGATAGGTCTTGGCGAGAAACTTCCGGGTCAGCTCGCTCATCATGACCGCGAAGGCCACGGCGATCAGGAGGCCCAGCACGATCCACAGGGTATTGTAGCCGAGCGTGTTGCGGATCATGGCGGCGCTTTCGCCGGTGAACAGGAATCTGAAATTCTTCAGGCCCACCCAGGGACTGTGCAGCAGGTTGACCGGGAAGGGCCTCTTCCGGGTCGGAAGCTTATAATCCAGGAAGGACATAAGGATGCCGAACATGGGCAGGTAGCGGATCAGCAGGAGCCATACGGCCGCCGGCAGCATCATGGTGGTGAGCCAGAACGTTTTTCCGGCCGTCCGGCTCCGCGGTACGCGGACAGTCTGCTGCTTCATCATGACGTATCACCCCCTCCTGTCTGGCAGAATAAGTATAAACTTTTTACATTTCCGGCGCATCGGTTCAGATTGTGCTTTCTTGTACGTACTTGTGATTCTGCGGAAGGATAACAAAAGGATACAAAAAAAGACGCGGAACGCCGCGTCCGCGGGAAACGGAGGGAACCGGTCAGGAGGGCCGGACGCCGCTGCGGTATTCGCCGGGCGTGCAGCCGACAAACTTTTTGAAGCTTCGGGAAAAATGGGCCACGTCGGAAAACCCCAGGTCCTCCGCGATTTCATGAATCCGGCGGGAGGGATCGTAAAGCAGCTTTTTGGCTTTCTCGATCCGCATGCTTCCCAGCAGATCAAAGAAGGACTGCCCGGTTTCGCGGTTCAGCAGCTTGGACAGATGCCACTGGCTGACGTAAACGTGGTCCGCCACCTCGTTCAGGGAGATCTGCCGGGATTCGCAGTGCTCCCGCATGTACGCCAGCGCCGCCTGTACGATGAAATTGCCGGCGGCGCGGTCCTCCTCCGGGGCGGAGGCCCCGGCCGGGCGCGCGTCCAGCCGGGAGACCATCAGGCGGACGGCCTCCTCCAGCTCCTCCATCCGGCTGGGCTTCAGCAGATACCGGCACACGCCGAGATTCAGCGCCTGCCGGGCGTAATCAAAATCCCGGTAGGCGGTCAGAACGCTCATCTGCATGCCGGGATACTCGCTGCGCAGCGCCGCGAGCATGGCGAGCCCGTCCATGTTCGGCATCCGGATATCCGTTATCACGATTTCCGGACGGATCCGCCGGATCAGCTCCAGACCGCTCATCCCGTCGTACGCGGTTCCCGCGACGCGGCAGCCCAGCTCCTCCCAGGGAAGGACGCTGGAAAGGCCCCTGACGATCAGGCGCTCGTCGTCCACCAAAACCACATTGTACATGTTCCGCCCTCTCATTCACCGAAGGGCCGGAGCGCCATGACCCGCGCCCAGCACTCCTCCGCGGTCATTTCTCCCGCGGCCACCGCGGGGATGCATTCCAGCAGCCATACCTCCCGGGCGCGCTGGTTCATGGCGTCCTGCAGGGGGCCGATCATGATCCGGGAGCCGGCCATTTCCTCCGCGGAGGCGGCCAGCTGCCCGCCCAGCCCGGTATAGCCGAGCCGGCGGAGGGTCTCCTCGCCGGTCAGGGTTTTGAGCAGGTCCACAGCGGCGTCCCTGCGGCCGCTCTTCCATGCCCGGCGGGTCAGATAGAAGCCCATGGAAACGCCGCCGATATAGCAGGAGGCGGAGCCGCTTCCGTCCCGGAGAGGCATGGCGGCGACCCGGGTCGTGGCCATGCTTTCCTCCGGCAGGGAAGGCGCCAGCCAGCTTCCGTCAAACTGCATGGCGGCCCGCTTGGAACGGAAAAGCTCCGTCGAGGCGGTTTCCCAGGTGGAGGCGGCGTTGTCGGCGAAGGCGTGCATCAGCTGAAGTTCCCGGATCAGCTCCATGGCCCTGTACCAGGACGCGGGAACCTCCTCCAGCGTCCGGGGCCTGACGCTCAGCTCCTCCGGAGAGGCGCAGGCCAGCAGGGCGAACTCCGCCAGATAATGGGGAATATCGGAAAGAGAGACCGCGACCGGAACGATTCCGGCTTCGTGAAAAATCCGGACCGCCTCCGTAAAGCTGTTCCAGTCCGCGGGCAGCGGAGCGCCGTACCGCTCGAAGAGGTCCGTGTTCAGATACAG
>ONXY01000169.1 GCA_900321945.1 uncultured Eubacteriales bacterium
GAAGATGATGTCGTGGCCCCAGGCGTCGAGGCCGTCCGGCGTCTGCACGAAGGAAGCGCTCATCTCCATGCCGAAGTGATAATCCGGGGTCCTGATGAGGTGCAGCTGCTCATACTTTCTCGGATCCGTTTCCGGCAGCTCATGCGCCTCGGCGGAATAAAGGTTCTTTCCGTTCACAGAGGCGAAGAGTCCCGGCACCATCTCGTCATAGGGGAAGAACTGGCCGTGCTTCAGGGTCGCCTTGTTTCCGCCGGAATCGTTGGATCCCAGCTCCTTGTAGACCTTGAAGGTGTCTCCGTCCAGATGGGCGAAGTTCTGGGTACTGTCAAACTCGAAGTAGCCGGTGCCGCTGTAGATGCTCTCGATGAAGAGCTGGTCGACTTCCTTTGCTCCGGCGAACATGGTCTCCAGGGACTTCTTCTCCTTCGGGATCATGGTGGAGGGATATCCGAAGCCGTCCGTCCCGGACAGGTCCGTGGAAAGCAGTCCCTGTCTCGGAGGAGATCCTAAGGTCCCGGTATCGTCCCCCAGGAAATCTGACTGGAATTTTCTGCTTGCAAAATCCACCATCTTCATCGTGATCCCGTACTGGGTGTGTTCCACCGTGGGGACCTCGGTGAAGGTATCGTCCGCGGGCACGTCCTGCATCAGTGCAAAGTAGAAATCCTCCGCCTGGGCCATGGGTCCGGAGACGACCTTCCCGTTCTCCGTCCGGAGTCCTGCGTAGGCGTAATAAGGGTCGTCCCAGGCAAGGATGGTGGAATAGTAATCGCCGTAGCGCCGGCCGTTGATGTTGATGCCGATGGGCGTGTCCGACAGAAGCTGCCCGTCTTTGATCTGCGGGGCAATAAACTTCTGGGAGTACTGGTTGTACAGCTCGTAGTAGTAATTGGGCTCATTCGTCCCTTCGTAAACATACTCCGTGAAGTTCCAGAGGAGCGTGTTCAGCGCGTTCCCGATCCACTCGATGGAATCGCCGCTCTCATAGCAGGGCACCAGCGTCCCATCGTGACCCAGGGCGAAGAATTCATATCTCTTTTTTGTTTCGTTCCACACACGGGTATAGACGATGACCCTGGAGCCGTTGATCACCTTCGCGGTGTCCGAAACGCTGACCTTCGCGGCGGAATATGTCGTAAAGTACTCAGAAGTCAGTTCGGAAAGCTCGACCATATTCAGCCATGCTTCTTCGCTCTTCAGGCCTCCTGCCGTAAATCCGGTGCCGATCTCCCCGCTGTAAACAAGGGCGGACGATGCCGACGAAAGCCGGATCTGTCCCGCATGACTGCCGGAACCGGGCGTAACTCTGATGGGCTGCGGCTCTTCCGCCATGGTGATACCGCTTTCCGCCAGGTTCAGGTACCGGATCTCCCCGCCGGCCTGGACGCTTACATAGTAATCCTCTTCGCTGACCCACTGGAAGGTCCACATGGAAATGTCGCTGTTCTTCGGGACGTAAAGCCTGTCCTCCCGGTCCTCCTGCTTCGTCATGATCGTCATCTGCACGGCGCCGAGGGCATTTTCTCCCGCGGAGGACGCAGTCAGCGCCCTGCCGGCGAGACCGCCGCTGTAATTCATCAGCCCATAGCTCTTTCCGCCGAGCCCGTAAGGATCGGAATCCGGACTGACCTTATATTCCAGGACGATCTTCGCGTTCACGTCATTCGCGTTGTTGTATGCCGCGAAGACTTTTCCGCCGGCGCCGCCCTGCATGTTCCAGTAATACCCGTTCGCTCCGAGCATGCGGAAGACAGCGGACTCTCCGGGGAACAGACTGACCGTGAAGACCGACGCGCTGTTTTTGTCAGTTACGAAAGCCAGGGAGTTGCCTGACTGCAGGACATACTTTCTGCCGGTCCCGCCCCCTGCCTCCGATCCGTTTCCGTCAAGGCAGTAAACACGGTAACCATGATCGGTACCCTGCTCCTTCTCGAAGTAATACCGCACCGCGCCTTCCGCGTTTTCAGGATCATTCAGCGACCTCGCCGTCTTCCGGATCCCGGTCCTGTCTTTTCCGCCGACCTTTTCTTCCTGCTGGTCCGTGAAGTAATA
>ONXY01000255.1 GCA_900321945.1 uncultured Eubacteriales bacterium
AATGTGGTCACGGGCGGATACACGCTCTATGTAAACGGGACCGCCATGAACTGACGCGGGCATGTCAGCCCGCAGGGCAGTCTGATCTGACCCGGCACGCTTCTCCTGCCTGAGAGCGTGCCGGGTTTTTCTCTGTCCGTTCCCGAACGCCCGGGAATTCTTATGGCTTCGGCCTTTTTTAAATCAGCATTAAACTATAATTTTTATAATATGAAAGGCTGTAAGGATCCCGGGACGCGGTGTTTTCCGTTCCTACGGCGTCCAGGCAAAGCGACTGCAGCCGCCCGCTCACGGCACGAGACGCGCATACGCCGTTTTATTTTTTCAGATAAAGCGTGACGTATATATCATGGAGATATACGTCTGTCGTGACGGTGCCTTCGGGAATGTCAATGTCGGGATGCCGGTACGGCGCAAGGGCCAGGGCGATCATCGCCGCGTCGCCTTTCCGGTTTTCGGGAAGCGAGTCATAGATGCTCTGGTCCGGCGTGCTGATACGGCTCCAGAAGACCACGTCCACATTTCCCTGAGACAGCGCGAGGGAACGGGCTCCGGAATCAATGCTGACCAGCTCGATGTTTTTGCCGGTCCGCCTGCTGATTTCAGCAAGAACGGCGGTGTTGAAACCGGCGGGAATCCCTGCTTCGTCTACGTAATCGATGGGAGGCAGGTCGCCGGTAACGCCGACCCTGATGGTCTCTGCGCCTTCGATCTTCGGTATTTCCACTTTTTCCAGATCCATGATGGAAGCTTTCAGCGTATCCAGCGTCCCGTCCGCTTTCAAAAGGCATCAAAAAATGAATCAGCGCGCCGTTATCCGTTCCCGTCGCCCAGACCCGTCACGGGAACGAGGCCGACATTTCCGTCCTTCAGAGAATATACGACCGCGTATTTCTGATCTCTCTCCGCCTCGCCGACAACGAGACATCCGGAGAACTGAGCCGCGGTAATGATTCCTGATTCCGAACCGATAAACGGTTCAGCAGCATGGATCAGCACCTTTTCGCTCAGGGCCTGCATGACTTCACGGTTTACCCGCAGCATTCCGTCGCCGAAAGCCAGATCCTCAGTCCGCATCCAGCCGACCATGGCGCCCGTACTTTCATCCGATCCGATCCTGACTTTCGTCCATTCCGGTCCGTGTTCCAGAACAAACAAAGGCGTTCCGTTATAAAAGCTTCCGAGCGGCGAATCCTCTTTTCCGGGCTCAGGCAGCAGTTTTACCGTTCCTTCCGGATCATCCTGAGCGGCTGCCGCCCAGCCTGTCCGGTCCACCATGGCGCTGAGCCTGGCGTCCTTCGCCTCCTTTGTTTCCTGAATGCCGGCCTCCTCCGGTGGCAGGGAGGACCAGTCAATGGCGGTAATGTCTCCCCAGGCGTGAGTCCCAAAGAACTGAGAATCCATCCAGGAGCCGTACGTGCCGATCCAGTCCGGCCCGACAAAGAAATCGTAGCTGTTCACATAAGACAAACCCCATCTGCCTTTTCCGTATTTCCGCACCCCAACCGCGGCTCCGCCCTGCCACGCGTTCATATTGACCGCGTCAGTGATGTTTGAGTCGCCGAAGCGCGTCCCTTCCGGCAGCGGGGAGCTTTCGACCCACTCCCAGCCGGTTTCGCCTTCATCCGCGCCGCAGAGCAGAACCAGATCCCCGTTCTCTTTCCGCACGATGAAGGACAGCGTTCTGTCTTCCTGCAAGTATCCGTCAACATACTGATTTTCAGAGAAGAACCGGGTATACAGCTCCGGAAGGAGCGCCGGATCCGCGTACGAGCCATAATTCCTGCTCCAGTTATATCCTCCCGCGCTGACCGGAGGCGTATCAAAATTAAACCGTTTCAGAAGCAGGCTGTCCTGATCCAGCACATTCGGGAAGGAGACGTCCCAGTACGTGTAAAGGATCTGCTGTGTATCAGCGTTCCTCAGCCGTTTTGCCGTATGAACCGCTTCCGCCGTGATATCGGTGATCCATTCAGTAAGGATGTTATCTTCGTCATATTCTGTGCCTGCATATTCAGTTTGCTCCGCCCGGACAAGAACCCAGGCTTCAGCTTTCTCTTCCCAATGGAATATCCATTCCGTATGAATCGTTCCGTTCTGATCCTCCCGGGTCAGGTACAGCAGATCTTCATCTTCGTCCATCCGGCTGTCGAAGCGTCCGGGAATCTCCGGTTCGTACTGATCCATGGCGGCATGAACCACCCGGTATCCCCGGTCTGCCGCCCGGGAGCGTTCCGGATCCTTCAGAATGGAAAGCGCGTTTTCACAGAGTTCCTGCGCCGCGTCAAGGTTAAATTCCGAAAAGCTGAACTCCCGATCCACCGGCCATTCGATCCTC
>ONXY01000168.1 GCA_900321945.1 uncultured Eubacteriales bacterium
GGTTCGGCTGGTAATTGTATTCCTCAATGATTTTCCGCACGCGTTTTTCGGTTTCCTCGGAGAAGCGGCCGTTCTTATTGATGACCCTTGAGACCGTCGCGACGGATGTTCCGGCCAGGAGGGCGATCTCCTTGATCGAGATTTTATTCTCCACGGGATTCACATCCTTTGCGGTATCGTTTACGCAGCAGATTATACCATCTTTCCATCCGGACGGCAAGCGGGCCGGCGGGGGATGTCGGATCCGGGAGACGCGCCGGCATCCCAAAATGCGGATATATATATGAAGCGAAGTTTTTTCAGTTTTTTCTGAAAAAAGCATTGACATTTGTTGGGTAATCGTTTACTCTATAGGCGACGAGATGAGTAAACGATTACCCAACCCAATGAGCCAGAAAGATCCGAGACCGAACAAGGAGGAATGAGATGGAACCCTTGATTCGAATGGCAGGCATCACGAAGACCTTTCCGGGCGTCAAGGCGCTGGACGGCATCAGCTTTGACATCAATCCCGGAGAAGTGCACGTCCTGATCGGCGAAAACGGCGCTGGAAAGTCCACTCTGATGAAAATCCTTTCCGGCGTCTATCAGCCCACATCCGGTCAGATCATCTGCAACGGCCATACATACGACAAGCTCGACACGAAGACCTCGGCGGACGAGGGAATCGCGGTTGTGTACCAGGAACTGAGCGTCATCAACGAGCTGTCCATCCTGGAGAATCTGTTCGTGGGCAAGCTTCACACCCGGAAGGTCCTGGGGATTCCGGTGGTGGACTTCAAGGAGATGGAGCAGAAAGCGAAGGGCGTGCTGGAGCAGGTGGGCCTCCGCCATGATCCCCACACGCTTGTGGGAAGCCTGGCCATCCCGGACAAGCAGCTGTGCGAGATCGCCAAGGCGCTGGTTTCCGGCGCGAAGGTCATCGTACTGGACGAGCCGACCACGTCCCTGACCACTTCCGAGGTGGAGCGTCTGCACGGCCTGATCCGGGAGCTGAAGGCGCAGGGATGCGGCATCGTGTACATCTCCCATAAAATGAAGGAACTGAAGGAGATCGGCGACCGGATCACGATCCTGAAGGACGGCACCTACGTCGGTACCTGGCCGGCCGAAGAGCTGACCCTGGACGACATTATCCGCCTGATGGTGGGCCGCGAGATCAAGGGCACCTACTTCGCGGACGAAAGCGCGGAGGAACTGGAGCGGCATCCGGTTATCTTTGAGGCGAAAAACATCAGCCGGGCGGACGGAACCTGCAGGAACGTGTCCTTCCAGCTCCACGAGGGCGAGATCCTGGGCTTCGCCGGACTGGTGGGAGCCGGGCGCACGGAGACGATGGAGGCGGTCTTCGGGGCCGTTCCCAAGAGCTCCGGGCAGGTCTTCCTGCGCGGGAAGGAACTGAAAATCCGCGAGCCCTACGCGGCGATCAAGCAGGGCATCGGGATGCTGACGGAAGACCGGCGCAAGCTGGGCTTCGCAAAGAACTTCAGCATCCGGCAGAACATCGCCCAGGCGCCCTACATCAAGGAATCCACGGCCGGAGGCCTGGGCGGCATGCTGGACCGGGCGAAAGAGGACAAATGGTCGAAGGACCAGATCGCCGCGCTGAGCGTCAAATGCACCGGGCCCGAACAGATGACGGTCAACCTCTCCGGCGGAAATCAGCAGAAGGTCATCCTCGGAAAATGGATGGCCGCGGAGAGCGAAGTGCTGATCTTCGACGAGCCGACGAAGGGCATCGACGTCGGAAGCAAGAGCGAGATCTACATCCTGATGCGCAAACTCGCGAAGCAGGGGAAGGGCGTCCTGATGATCTCCTCCGAACAGACGGAGCTCCTGAGCGTGTGCGACCGGATCGCCGTTTTCCACAACGGGGAGCTGAAAGCGGTCCTGGAAGGAAAGAAGACCACGGAAGAAGAGATCGTCCGGATCTCGACCGGCGAATAAGAAAGGGAGGCAAAACCGATGACAATGGAGAAAACGACGAAAAAATCCTTCGACTTTGCCACGTACTGGCAGAAGTTCGGCACGGTCAGCATCCTGCTGCTTCTCCTCGTCGTACTGGCCGTCGCGAAACCCACAGCGGTGTTTTCCGCCACCTCCATCCCGCAGATCCTCCGCCAGTCTTCCGTGAACATCCTGCTGGCGCTGGGCGAGTTCTTCGCGATCCTGCTGGGATATATCGACCTGTCCATCTCCGCGGCGTGCGGACTGACCGGCATGGTGGCCGCGCTGCTGATGCGCGCGGGCTTCCCCTGGATTCCGGCCTGCCTGCTGGGCGTGCTGTGCGGCACCCTGATCGGCGCGGCGAACGGATTCATGATCAACAAGACGGGCCTGCATCCCTTCATCATCACCCTGGGCATGCAGACCATCTACTTCGGCCTGATGCTGGTGATCTCCAACTCCTCCAGCGTGTACGGCTTCCCCGCCGGCTTCTCCGGATTCATGAACGGAACCGTGGCGGGCGTGCTGCCGGTTGGCGCGATCATCGCGCTGATCGCGGCGGCAATCCTCTGGTTCGTAACGTCCAGGACCAAAGTCGGCCGCAACCTGTACGCTCTGGGCGGCAACCGGGAGGCCGCCTGGTATTCCGGCATCAACGTCCACCGTCACCAGATGATCGTTTACATGATCTCCGGCACCTGCGCCGGCCTGGCGGGCGTCGTGCTGACCGGCCGGCTGAACGCCGCGGCCCCCACCGCGGGCACCGGCTATGAGACCTACGCCATCGCGGCCACGATCATCGGCGGCACAAGCTTCTTCGGCGGCATCGGCAAGATCCCCGGCGTCGTGGCCGGCGGCCTGATCATCGGCATCATCAACTACGGCATGACCGTCCTGATGATCGACGCCTCCATGCAGAAGGTGGTCATGGGCGCCCTGATCATCATCGCCGTCACCCTGGACCATTTCGTCTCGAAGTCCTCCGCCAAGTAAGACCGGAAGAAAAGACCAGCGAAACTGACCGCTTTGCGGTTGGAAATAAAAACTTAGGAGGTATTCCCATGAAAAAGCTCGTAGCTCTGATCCTGGCTCTCTGCCTGACGGCCGGCGTGTGCGCTTTCGCCGCGGCGGAAAAGTATGCCGTGATCCTCAAGACGACCAACTCCGACTTCTGGCGCACCATGTACGACGGCACCGAGCAGTACGCGAAGGACAACGGCCTGGACGTGGACCTGTTCGCCGCCCAGAGCGACATTGACTACGAAGGCCAGCTGGCCATCCTGGAGAACTGCATCAACTCCGGCGAGTATGCCGGCATCGCCATCGCTCCCTGCAACGGCGTCAACCTGATTGCCGGCGTGAAGCAGGCGAACGACAAGGGCATCACGATCTGGAACATCGACGAGAAGTTCGACGCCGCGGAAATGGCCAACCAGGGCGCGGTGTGCGTCGGATACGACTCCTCCGACAACGTGCAGATCGGCCACATGGGCGGCGAGTACCTGGCCTCCCTGCTGGAAGCCGGCGCTGAAGTCGGCGTGATCGAAGGCCTGGCCGGAAACCAGTCCTCCGAGGACCGCGCCTCCGGCGCGAAGGCCGCTTTTGAGGAAGCGGGCATGAACATCGTGGCCGCCAAGTCCTGCGACTGGGACCGCCAGATGGCTATGGACGCCGCCCTGACCTGGATCCAGCAGTATCCGAACCTGAAGGCCATCTACTGCTGCAACGACGGCATGGCGATGGGCGTCATCCAGGCTGTTATCACCTCCGGCAAGCTGGGCGAGATCTACGTCTGCGGCACCGACGGCGACAAGGATGCCGTTGAGTCCGTCAAGAACGGGGAACTGACCGCGACGGTCGCTCAGGATCCCGCCAACATCGGCATCACCGCCCTGAAGGGCGTGATCGACGCCGTGGCGAATCCGGACGCCTATCCGGCCAGCGCCGAGCCCGAGAAGACCCCCGTCGCCGCCGTGATGGTGACCAAGGACTGAGATCCCTGAAAAGGACTGAAACGCGCTGTCCCTGAGTCAGGCGGCCCCCCTTTGTGCAAGATGGAATACGGCTGTCTTCATAAAGGGGGGCGTTTCATTACGGAAGCAAAGGACGGAAACGGACGCGCGGCGGGGAAGCATACGCCGCGGCCGGAGAAGGGGGACGGAAGAATGAAGACGATGGGCATCGACATCGGGGGAACAAGCTTCCGGATCGGAATCGCGGACGGGGACAACAATCTGATCCGGTTCGACAAGGTTCCGACCCGCAGCGTGTTCAGAACCGGCAATGTTCTGAAAGATTTATCGGATTATCTTGTTTCATTTTCCCACGGGATCACGGTTGACGCCGCCGCCGTCGGATTCCCCGCGACGCTGGACGCCGCGAGGACCCGCGTCCTCCAGGCGCCCAACGTTCCTTTCATGGAGAATCTTCCGGTCTGTGAAACGCTGGAGAAGGAAATGAAAATTCCCGTCTATGTGGAAAGGGACGTTACCTTCGCCCTGTTCTACGACACGGAAAAATACCGGATTCCGCCCGAAGGGCTTACCTGCGGAATCTATTTCGGCACCGGCATCGGAAACGCCATGCTGCTGAACGGGAAACCGATCGCCGGCCGCCACGGAACAGCGGGCGAACTGGGCCATATCCCGGTCCGGGGCAGCCATATTCCCTGCGGCTGCGGAAACGCCGGATGCCTGGAAGCGGTCGCCGGGGGAAAAGCGATCGCCCGCGTTCAGAGGGAAAGATTTCCCGATACCCCGATTGGCGAAATGTTC
This sequence comes from uncultured Eubacteriales bacterium, assembly GCA_900321945.1. Next base: position 4,722 of record ONXY01000168.1, read on the forward strand.
ACGGAACACGGAAAGGATCCGGATCTGCTGGATATTGTCCGCGGCATGGCGTACGCCGTGGCCACGGAGGTCAACATTCTGGATCCGGACTACCTCCTCCTGGGCGGAGGCGTGCTGAGCATGAAGGAATTCCCCCGGCAGACGCTGGAGGAGATGATCCGGGAACATACCCGCAAACCGTGGCCGTGCGACGATCTCGCGATCCGCTATACGGAGGACGATCCGGACAAAAGCGTGATCGGCGGCGCCGTTTTCGCAAGGCGGAAGCTCGGCTTCGCCGGGCCGGACGCCCGGCGGTCCGCCGCGGAATCATTCTGAAGGAGGTTTTTTCCATGAAACTGGTTATCGGAAACGATCACGTCGCCGTCGACATGAAGAATGAGATCAAACAGTATCTTGAGAGCAAGGGCATCGAGGTGACGGACATCGGAACCAATTCAACGGAACGGTTCAATTACCCCGTAAGCGGATACAGGGCGGCCCGGATGGTCGCGGACGGGAAGGCGGACGGCGGCGTGCTGATCTGCGGCACGGGCGTCGGAATCAGCCTTGCCGCCAACAAGGTACACGGAATCCGGGCCTGCGTCTGCAGCGATCCCTATACGGCCCGCCTGTCCAAACAGCACAACAATACGAACATCATCGCCTTCGGCGCGCGGGTGATCGGGCCGGAAACCGCGAAAATGATCGTTGACGAATGGCTGAACGCGGAATACGAGGGAGGCCGCCACCAGATACGCGTCGATATGATCCATGAAATCGAGATGACCCAGCATCTGAAGGAAGCCGAGGGGGAGAACGTATGAAACGTCTGCTTTGCCCGAGCATGATGTGCGCCAATTTCGGCCATCTGGCGGCGGAGGTGCGCGCGCTGGACGATGCCGGAGCGGATATCTTCCACTGCGATATTATGGACGGCAGCTTTGTTCCGAACTTTACGATGGGCGTGATGGACGTGAAGACGATCCGCCGGTATACGGACAAGCCGGTGGACTGCCACCTGATGATCGAAAATCCCGGGAATAAGGTGGACTGGTTTATCAAAGCCGGCGCGAACATTATCTACATCCATCCGGAATCCGAGCGGTACGTCGTGAAAACCCTGGCCCACATCAAGGAAATGGGGGCGGAGGCGGGGATCGCCGTGAACCCGGATACCAGCGTCGCGAGCATTTCGGAGATCCTGAACCTCTGCGACTACGTGATGGTCATGACGGTGAATCCCGGCTTCGCCGGACAGGGGTTCATCGATTTTACCCGGAAAAAGGTATACCAGCTGGCGCAGCTGAAGGAACAGTACGGATACCGGCTGATGATCGACGGGCACTGCAGCCCGGAGGTGATACAGGATCTTTCCTCCATCGGGACGGACGGGTTTATTCTCGGTACCAGCGCCCTGTTCCGCAAAGGCCGCAGCTACGCAGAGATTATCCGGGAACTCAGGGAGGGGGAGACGGCATGATGAACGCGGAAGGATCCCGTCCGCTGGCGGGGATTGTGATTCCGACGACGGACAACGCCTTCTTTTCCAGCCTGGCGGACCACGCGGAACGCTGCCTGCATGAACACGGATACGCGTCCCTGATCTGCAGCAGCGCGAACAACGCGGAAAGGGAAAAAGAATACCTCAGGGCTCTGGCTTCGCTGGGCGTGCGGGGAATCCTGTGCGTGAGCGGCCTGAGCGTCCTCCCGGAAGGGCTTCTGCCGGAGGACCTTCCCCTCGTGTGGATGGACCGGCATCCGGCCTCCGCCCGGAAGGTTCCGTGCGTTGCCAACGACGACCGCGCCGCCATGATGGAA
>ONXY01000173.1 GCA_900321945.1 uncultured Eubacteriales bacterium
AATTTTTCATTAATATTGCAAATATTGTTAATCATCCTGTTTTCTGATTGGATATAAACGAAGTGTCAGGCAGTAAAGCCAACAAACTCGCTTCGGTTTGAAGTTCCTGCCAGGGTGTCCTGCCGACTGAGCCATGCCACCACGCCTTTGATGTTCCGACCACAAGTGACTGCCGGCTGTGCCATGCCGGCTTGTCTGCTTTTATGATGGAAAGCCGCCGGCATTCATCAGCGGAAGAATACCGGCGGCGGAAATTTCTGCTGAAAAAAGCCCGGGGTTATGCTATGATTGGGGTCGGAGCTGAACCGGGTCTTACCAAAGGACTTTATATTGAACGGACAAACGGCAAATCGGGGCATGTAAGGGAGGTTCTGCTGAATGACGGTATCCGAAAGGCTTGCTGAATCAGGCAGCGGGAAGTACAGGGATTTTCAGAGCAAACTCGTTCCCGGTATTCCAAAGGAAACGATACTGGGCGTTAAAACGCCCGATATGCGGAGGATCGCGAAGGAAATCAGGGGGACAAAAGAGGCGGAAGATTTCCTTGCGGAACTTCCGCACAGATATTACGAAGAAAACCTTGTGCATTTTTTTCTGATCGCGATGATCCGTGATTTCGATGAATGCGCAAAGGCCGTGGAAATCTTCCTGCCGTATGTGGACTGCTGGCCGGTATGCGACCAGTCAAGTCCGAAAGTCTTTTCAAAGAATCACGAAAAGCTCCTCCCGCTGATCCGGAAATGGATCGGGTCGGAGCATGTGTACACCGTCAGATTCGGAATCCGGATGCTGATGAACGAATTCCTCGGGGATGATTTCAGGCCGGAGTATCTGGAGTGGGTCGCAGGGATACCCGGTGAGGATTATTATATCAGGATGATGATCGCGTGGTATTTCGCGACAGCGCTGGCGAAGAGATACGATGAGAGCGTCGTTTACTTTGAGAACCGCAGGCTTGATCCCTGGACGCATAAAAAGGCGATCCAAAAGGCGGTCGAAAGCTTCCGCGTTTCCGACGGACATAAGGATTATCTGAAAACGCTCCGGTAGATGCGGACAGTTCCCGTTCAACGGGAACCGCCGGAAACCCGGCGCCCGGGATTCATGACAAATCCGCCTTTGAATCCTGACCGCGGAACGGCGGATAAAGACGCCGCCCTGAACGAATAAAATGTCTGTGCGGACCGGTATGACCGGAATGGAGGAATGCGCTGAATGAAGGTGTTTATCTGCGGCGGAGGATCCGGAGAGCAGACCCGGAGAGCGCTTCACAGGCTGAACGAAGTCATCCGTCATGACCTGCCGTGCCTGTATATTCCGCTGGCTATGGAAGAGGAGTACTATGACGGCTGCTTTGAATGGATCGCCGGCGAACTGGCCGGCGTTGAGATTCCTTCGATTGAAATGATCCGTTCGGCGGAGGAGCTGGCCGGGAAACGCCTGACGGATTACAGTTTCCTTTTTATCGGAGGAGGAAACACATTTAAACTGCTGAATGATATCAAAAGGGTCCGTATGTTTGAGCCGATACGGGAATACCTTCGGAACGGCGGAACGGCTTTCGGCGGAAGCGCCGGGGCGATTATCTTCGGCGAGGACCTGGAATCATGCGCTCTGGACGACGCAAATGAAGTCGGACTGAAAGACACGGAAGGGTTCGACGTGCTGTGCGGAATATCGTTCCTGTGCCATTTTACAAACCGCGCGCCCGAACAGGACCGGCGCAGTGAGGAATACCTGCTGAAGATATCGGATCACAGAAAAATATACGCGCTGCCTGAAGAAGATACTTTATTCCTGAATGAAAACCGCCTGGAAGAGATCCTTGGCAGACCCTACTTCATTTTTGAGGACCGTCGGAAAACGGAGGTCATGACGGACGGCCGGAGATATGTATGCAAAATTGCCTCCCCTGAGGAGATGGACCGGAAATGGGATTACGAAATCGGACAGCACCCCGGGGAAAAAAACTGGATTGTCTGGAAGGACGAGGCAGTCCGGAGCTTCCGGGCCGGCCGGTCCGTTCCGTATTATGGAATTCTTGACGGAACCGTTATCTGCGAAGCGACCGCCGTGCCGCTGCCCGGGGCTCCGCGGGGAAGCGGAGAAGGGAAAGCGGACCGCTCCGCTGAGCTTTGCGCGTTCCGCACGGTCAGAGAGTACCGGAAGAAGGGTTATTTCTCAAAACTGATGGGTTTCATGCTGAAGGATCTGAAGCGAAGGGGCTTTACTGAAGTGATTGTGGGCGTGGAACCGGGCGAGTTTCTCAACAGGGAAATCTATCGTCACTGGGGATTTACGGAACCTGTCCGGACCGGTACCGAAACATATCCGGACGGGACAGTCATCAGCGTTGAATTCTACGGGAAGCGGCTTTAAGCGCATCGGCGGGTTGTTCCCGGCGCTTCCGTCCGCTTCCGCGTTGTTCAGCATTCCGCCGCTCCGCCGGATCACAGCGCGCGGAACCGCCTCCGGCCGCGCGGGGAGGATATGCCGGTCCGGGGACAGGCAGCCGCTGATCGGCGGCACAGTCCGTGACATTTTTCCTTCCGCGTGCTGAAATGCCTTGGAAAAAGGCGCCTTCCCATCGGATTGTTTAGAATCCGCCGAAGAAAAACCGACGCGTTCAGGACCGCCGGGATTTGTGGGGTGAGCAGACCGTGAACTTTGTGGAATTTGGCGCGGAGCATAAGGATACCGTTCTCCTGCTCCATGGCGGAGGACTGTCATGGTGGAACTATCGGGAAACGGCGGAGCTCCTGCGGAACGAGTATCATATCGTTCTCCCGGTTCTTGACGGACACGCGGGAAGCGGCCGTCCGTTTACAACGATTGAGGAGAACGCGTCCGAAATTATTTCGTTCATCGGCGCGCGTCTGGGCGGTTCGGTCCGGCTGATCGGCGGTCTTTCGCTGGGCGGACAGATCCTTCTTGAGCTGCTGTCCCGGCGGGGAGATATCTGCTCCTGCGCGCTGGTCGAGAGCGCTGCCGTCATTCCGTCAAAGCTGACCGGCGCGCTGATTGCCCCGGCCTTCGGCTGCAGTTACGGGCTGATCCGGAACAGAAGCTTCGCCCGGCTGCAGTTTCAGTCTCTGCATATGAAGCCGGAACTTTTTGAAGACTATTACCGGGACACCTGCCGGATAAAGAAGCGGGACATGATCGCTTTTCTGAAAGCAAGTACGTCCTATGCCCTGAAGGATGCTTTCAGGGCAGCGTCCGCGGAAATTCATGTTTACGTCGGGGAAAAGGAGACCGGAAGGATTCTGCGCTCCGCGGAAGTTATCTGTCAGACGCGCCCGTCCTGCCGCCTGCACCGGATGAAAGGCCTGAGACACGGGGAGTTTTCAATCAGCCGCGCGGATCAGTACGCGGACGCCGTGCGGCGGATCATTCGCGGCGGATAAAACCGGTTCTGCTTTCGTTCATACGGTCCCGGTAAGCCGGCGCCCGGTAAGAAGGATCCGCCGCCGGCGCGGAGATGCTTGCGCCGTGCTTTGCCGGTGAACAGTCATATCTCCTGAAACTCAACTGACAGGCAACCTGACTTGACGTTTGGGTTATTGCGTCCGCCGTATTCCGGCTGTATGATTGATCTGCGGCCGCGGAACAAACGCTTCGGCAGGAGGGAAAACCATGGAACTCGGAAAAAAGATTAAACAGCTTCGCCTGAAGGCCGGGCTTACGCAGGAACAGCTGGCGGAAAAGCTGGGGGTCGGCGCGCAGGCGGTTTCAAAGTGGGAAAACGCCGTGGGGATGCCGGATATCGCTCTGCTGCCCGGCCTGGCCGGCGTTTTCGGGGTCAGCATAGACGATCTCTTCGATCTGACGGTCGAACAGCGTCTCAGCCGTATTGAAAACCGTCTGGATTTCGAAGAGGAACTGTCTCCGGATGTTTTCAGGGAATATGAGGACTTCTTAAAAGCCCGGCTCGCGGATGAAACATACCGGAAGCGCGCGACAGAACTGCTCGCCTTTCTCTACTGGCACAGAATGAACGCCGACGCGGGGAGAGTCCGCCGCTACGCGAAAGAGGCCATACGGAACGCTCCCGGCGAAAAAAACTGCCAGTGGATGCTTCAGATGGCGGAAGGGCACGCCGTCTGGGACTGGAATGTCGCCAACCACAGCAAAGCCGTTGAATTCTATCGCCGGCTGGTGGAAGAAAACCCTGAAACGGAGCTGCCTTACGTCTTCCTGTTCGATAACCTTCTGGCGGATCACCGGGCGGAGGAAGCGGAGCGGCTGCTGGAGAAATACGAATCTCTGCCGGGCGTCAGTCCGGTTCATGTCGGAGTCTGCCGGGCCTGTATCGCTCTGGCCCGGTTTGACGAACGCACGGCGGACCGGATCATGGAAACGCTGCAGGAAAAATACCCCGATGATTTTGTCTGTCTCTTTGAAGCCGCCCAGTATTATGCGCGCAAGTGTGATTATGATAAGGCCGTCGCGCTGTATGAACGGTCCTATGAACTGCAGACCAGGCGGCCCCGGTTCCAGGATGAGCTGATGGCCATTGCCGAAATCAGCGAGATCCGGGGGGATTACCGGAAAGCGGCGGAAACCTGTGACCGGATCATTGACCTGCTGGAAAAGGAATGGGGAATGACCGAGGAGGCGGAACTGATGCACGCCCGGAGAGAAAAAGCGCGGCTTCTTGCCAGAGTCTGATTCCGCGAAAGCCCGCGGGGAACGCCCGAAATCTCATGAGCCGGAAAGCCGAAATACTGATAAAGGGAGGATGATTCCGTGAAATCGTTTATCAGAGGCGCCAATCCCTATATGCCGTTGTGGGAGCACGTGCCGGACGGGGAGCCCCGGGTATTTGAGCACAACGGGGAAAAGCGCGTGTATGTATACGGCTCCCATGACACGGAGCGGCGGGAATACTGCGGGCGGAACTATGTGGTGTGGTCGGCTCCCGTGACCGATCTGACCGACTGGACCTGCCACGGCGTATCATATGAGACGCATTATGACTCCGTTCTCTACGCGCCGGATGTGGTTAAAAAGGGGGATACCTATTATCTCTACGCCGCCGAGAAGCGCGGCAGCCTGATCGTGGTCGCCTCGTCCAAAACGCCCTGGGGGCCCTTTGAGAACCCGGTCGAAACAAAGCTCGGTTTTGACCCCGGGATTCTCGTGGACGACGACGGGCGGGTGTATGCCTACTGGGGCGGCTGCGCCGCGCCCTGCTATATCGCGGAGCTGGAGGAGGACATGGCCACCGTCAGGGAGGATACCCTGGTGGCCAGCCCTCTGGGGCATTCCACCTGTCCCTGGAATCCGGCGGACGACGGGCACATTTCGCTGATCGACGGCTTCTTTGAGGCGTCCAGTCCGCGGAAGGTTCTTGGAAAGTATGTCTATATTTTCTCCCGGCGGTATGAGAAACCGGTGCCTGAGCTGGGCGTGTATGAGCCGAACAACGGATTCCTGTCCTACCGTTTCAGCGATTCGCCCTTCGGCCCTTTCACCGGCGGCGGGGACATCAGCTTCAACGGCGGCGAAATCCTGCGGGACTCGGAGGGCGTGGGCACAATGACCTACCAGTGGGGCAACAACCACGGATCCATCGTGGAAGTTAACGGAAAGTGGTATGTGTTCTACCACCGGCAGACGGGGGTGAACGAGTTTTCCCGTCAGGCCATGCTGGAGCCCGTCGACGTGGCGATGGGAAAAGACGGGGCGCTGTACATCGGGGACATCCGGTATCTGAACGGCGAGCCTGTCTCCTCCCGCCCCGTGGAGATGACTTCCCAGGGGCCGCACGTCAACGGGCTGGACGCGTCCGCGTGGATTTCAGCCGGATACGCGTGCCATATTCACGGGAGCAGGCAGCGGGCCTATATCGAACCCCGCTATGAACAGCGGGACGACGTCTCCACGCCTGTGGTGGGGATCACTTCGGGCACCACGGTGGGTTTCCGGTATCTCCAGTTCGGCAATAACCCTCCCCGGTATGTGACAGTGGCTGTGAACCGCTGCCGTCCGATGAGCGTTCTTGTCCGGCTCGATTCGTACAGGGGCCGCGTGATAGCCCGCCTGGATTTCTCAGGAACGGACAGTGAGAAGAGCGCCGCGCTGACAGCCGGCGTAATCGGGAAACACGCCGTGTACTTTGAGTTCCTGTCGAATCAGGCCGGCGAGATCGCGTCGTTTGACCGTTTCACATTCTCTTATGCGTGACGCGCGCCGCTGACGCCTGCTTTTATCGGACTGAATACCTGTTTTATCCCTGATCCGCTCAGGGATAATTGTCCGCCGCCGGTTCTCCGGCGGCGGAATATCGGCCCGGGGCGGGAAGCGGGACAGACCGGCATGCAGGCCGTTTTTCAGACCAGCGCTTCGATTCTCGAGATCACGCCGTCCCAGTCCGTCTGCCGACGGACGGCCGCGCTGAATTCGGAAGCCCGTTTTTTGTACCGGCCGTCCGAATAAACGTCCATGACCGCCTGATACAGCTCCTTTCCGCGGCTCGGAAAAGAACGCACTTTTTTCCCGAGTCCGAGCTCCGCGATGCGCCGGCCGTTCGTAATCTGGTCGTTCATAAACGGCATGGCGACCATCGGCACGCCGAAATACAGCGCTTCGTTGATGCTGTTCATCCCGCAGTGAGTCAGAAACACATCCGTATGCCGGAGCACTTCAATCTGCGGCACAAAGGAATAGGCATGAATGTTTTCCGGCAGTGTTCCGAGGCTCTCAACGGAGACTCTGCCGGTATTCAGGATCACGGAACACGGCCTGTTTCCGAAAGCGCGGACGCATTCCGCGCAGAATCCCCGGTTGCTGATAATGCTTCCGAGGGAAATGTAGACGACGGGGGCGGTCATCTCTTCATAGGGGATCCTGATACCGGACGGCACGGCGGAGAGAGCCGGGGCCGGCACGATAAACAGATAGCTGTCGTCGAAGGATGACCGGCAGTTCTGAAACTCCTCGGGCAGATAGACGATGTTCAGGTCCGGACGGCTTTGCAGGATGCCGTCGCGCAGGCTGGAAGACGCGAAACCCATGGCCCGGGCGTCCTGTTTCTTCAGCACCTGGAGATCGATCAGCTTTGCGGAAATCCTGAAAACCGCCGGCGCGTTTTTCCAGGTTTCTTCGGACCAGGCCGGCTGGGAAAACTGCCTCACGCAGGGAATCTTTTTTCTTTTCGCGATTTCCGCTCCCGGATAAAAGAACATCTCATAGATCAGAAGATCAAAGGGTTCTGTCAGCGACATGGCCGTATCAAAGGCCGCGCGGAAGCTTCCACGCTTGACGGCGTTCCCGCTCAGGTCGTCCGGAAAATCCCGGTACGGAACAAACGCCGCCCCGGTTTCTTCGATTCTGCGGCGGAACTTTTCCGCGTTGACGTAAGTGATGCGGTGGCCTCTCCGAATCAGCTCCCGGGTAAGCGGAAGCGTAGGATTTGTATGTCCCGCGTAAGGGAGATTGATCATCAGAATATTCATCGGCGCTTCATTCCCCGCCTTTCCGGTCAGAAATCAGTCTGTACCGCCGTCCCGGCGGCGGCGCACGAAGCCCGCGCCGGAGCTTCCCCGGCCTGGAACTCTCCGGAACGGAGTCCATCGTCGTGACTGTCTCTTCATCCCGGCATTGTACCGCGCCTGCAGCCGGAAGTAAAGAACCCCGGGGCAGTTCTTAATGCCGGCATCACAGCAGTCTGTCCTCACGGTTCGGTTGCAACATTCTATTGTTTCTGAATCCTGCCGCATTTTTCTGCCGTCCGGAAACGATGCCGGAAACGGTCATATTCCTTGTTGTTGACAACTGATCAAACCGATGTTTATAATGCTGTAAAGCCGGAATGAATTTTATATTAAGGAGAGACTGACAATGAAAAAAAGGTTTTCCGTTCTGATTTGCCTAGTGCTCGCCCTTGTTCTTTCCCTGACTTTCCTCTCTTTCAGCGCCGGAGAGTCCGCGGCGGAAAAGCCGGAAACTGAAAACGCGGAGACCGCCGACATCGGTCTGGAAGCACAGTTCGCTTCCAGCTGGGAGGGGTATTCCGTCCGATCGAGTGATTATCTGATGCTGGTCCTGACAATCCACGCAGATCTGGAGCTGGTCTCCATCCGTCGGGCGGACAACGGAGAGATTCTGCCATGGCGTCCGAGTATTACGAGATCGATGAAAAACAACGACGGGGTGGTCACGGAAAAAACATGGGTAATCGGAATCGAAAAGGCGGAAGCCGCCCTGGACGCGGTCGTTGCCTTTTCCGATGGTTCGGAATATCCGATTCCGCGTGATCAGGAAGCGGAAAGCAAAGAAGCGGATGGATCCCTTCTCGGCACCTGGTCCGGTGACAGCTACGGCGGCAACTGGTTTTTCCGATTCACGGAGAACACCTTCCGCATGGCTCGCAGCGATGATCCCGCCGCTCTGGATCAGGAAGGCAAATATACCGAGCTTCCGCTCATCTGGCGGGGAAGCGGTACGGTATGGGTCGTCATTACGGATGAGAACAGGCTCCCGATCCTGGAAATGAATGACAAACCTGTCACAACCGTCATTGACGGAAAAGAGGCTTCCGTCGTGCCGCTTACATACTCAGCCCGTTCCTCCGGCGGCTCCCTTACCTACTATTCGACATGGCACGGCAAGCAGACCATTTACCTGAAAAAAGCGGCTGACTGACAGCCGCGCATGCGGAAGATTTCTCCCCGGCGGCATCCGGAAAACGAACCTGACAGAAAAACCACAAGCAAAAGAAAGCCCGGCAGCCCGGATATGGACATGAGCCGCTGAATACGCGGCTCTTTTGACCGCTTCCCGAACGCGCTGATTCCTCCGGAAATCGTCGGAAGTTATCCTCCGCATGCCGCGCCGGACGGCCGAAACGGAACCGGACGGGTCTGAAATAAAAAAAGGAGAGAGAAACAGATGGAATTCAAGGAAGTCATCCGGAAAAGGTACTCCTGCAAAAAGTATTCTGACAGACAGGTGGAGGATGAAAAGCTGGCGGCCATTCTGGAGGCCGGCCGCCTCGCGCCGACAGCCAAAAACCTTCAGGAACAGCATATCTATGTGCTGCGTTCCGCTGACGCCCTTGCCGGGATCGACGCCGTTACGCCCTGCCGCTACGGCGCGCCCACCGTTCTCGTCGTCGCTTTCGACGCAGCGAACGTCTTCACATACCCGGGCGGCAGGCACGATTCCGGAGCGGAAGACGCGGCCATCGTCGCGACCCATATGATTCTTGCCGCCGCGGACGAAGGCGTTGACAGCTGCTGGATCAATTTTCTGGATCCCGAAAAGCTCGCGGAAATACTCGGGCTTCCCGAAAACGAAAAGATCCTGATGGTACTGGATCTCGGTTACGCAGCGGAAGGCGCGGGCCCTCTGCCGAATCACACCAGCCGGAAGCCGCTGGAAGAGACGGTCACCTACATGTAAAACGCTTCGCCCGCGGATTCCCTTTCCCGTCGGACGGCAGCGAAAATTCAACAGAGTATTATGGAGGAAGCCGGCATGAAAATCAGCCTTCTGGAGCCGCTTGGAGTCAGCGAAGAACTGATCCGGGAACTGTCCGCCCCCATCCTTGCCCGCGGTCATGAATTCATTTATTATCCGCGGAAAACGACGGATGCGGAGGAACTGAAAAAACGCAGCGCGGGCTGCGAAGTCGTTATGATCGCCAACAATCCCTATCCGGACGAGGTGGTCGATGCTTCCGATTCGCTGAAGCTGCTGAATGTGGCCTTTACCGGGATTGATCACGTCGGGCTGGAAGCCTGCCGGCGGAAAGGCGTCACCGTATGCAACGCGGCAAATTACTCCAATCAGACCGTCGCGGAGCTGGTCATCGGCATGACGATCCATCTGCTTCGGAAGATCGGCGAGTGCAATGACACCGTACGCCGCGGCGGAACCAGCGCCGGACTGGCCGGCAGAGAGATCGCCGGCCGGACCGTGGGCATTATCGGCACCGGCCGGATCGGAATGATTACAGCCAGGCTTTTCCTTGCCTTCGGCGCAAGGGTGATCGCCTGTTCCCGCCATGAAAAGCCCGAAGCCGCGGCGCTCGGTATTGAATATGTCGGCCTGGAGGAACTGATGAGCCGGAGCGACATCATTTCCCTGCATACGCCGAACAATGCCTCAACCCGGGGAATGATCAGCCGGGAAATGATCTCCCTGATGAAGCCGTCCGCTGTTTTCATCAACTGCGCCCGCGGTCCCATCGTGGACGACCGGGCGCTGGCTGACGCGCTGAACGAAGGAAGGATCGCCGGCGCCGCCGTGGACGTCTTCACCGTCGAGCCGCCCCTGGGGGACGACCAGCCGCTCCTGCACGCCGCGAACTGCCTGCTGACGCCGCATGTGGCTTTCCTGTCCGAGGAATCCATGATCCGCCGCGCGCATATCGCGTTTGACAACACGATCGCATATCTGGAAGGACACCCGGAGAACGTCTGCCGGCTGGAATAAGGATCCCGCAGGATTCTGAACCAGCCGGAATCAGACTGTCGGGCGGCGCTGCTGCGGACGTCGTGCGGTCAGCGGACCGCGGTGTCCAGCAGCAGATAGCCGTCCTCCGGACAGATGGACGCTTCGCCGCCCGCCGCGGGGATGCGCTCGGAGAAGTCGTGCAGCTTCCGTATCTGTTCCCAGGGATAGACGTAGGCCTTGACCGGCAGATTGTCGTATGCCATGTTGACGTTGGTTCCCCTGGCGCCGAAGACTGCGGCAGCCTCAGACCAGTCCGTCCACTCTCCGGGTTCAAAGCTGACGAAACTCTCCCCGGGATTCATGACGCCCTTCGCGTAGCGGAACAGTTCCCGGCCGTCTTCTTTGTGAATCGCGTTATAGGTCTCCGCGCCGGTCCGGTTCAGGCTGCCGGTCTGAACCAGCGCGTATTTGGTCCCGTCCTTAACGGGAACGTTTTCCAGGACGACGATCGAGATCCGGGCTCCCGGATGAAGCAGCAGGTTGCCGGACAGATTCATCCGGTGATATCCCGCGAAGCGGAAGGTCTGCGTGACGGTGCCCAGCAGCAGGCCGTCCGTGGGAGACGCCGCCTGATCGTTCAGCAGGTAGACGGAGGCGGTCACCGCCGCGTCCAGGTCGCCCGTCAGGGCGGAGACATACTGAAGGACGGTATCCTCCGTGATCTGATAAACATTCGCGGCGTAAACCGGCGTTTCGAACAGCGTCGAGCTGATAATCTCCGCGGGCATGTTGTCGTATCCCAGGATGCTGAGATATCCTTCCTCCGTGTCCCGGGATATCACGTATTCGAACGAGCACACGCCGTAGAGGGACATATCGTAATACGAAAGCATGAAATATCCCCCGTCCCCCCAGTCTTCGCCCCAGCTGTTCCTGCAGATCCACGCGCCGTCCGCCGGAGGCCTGCGGTCCTCAGGCCAGGTCTCCGCGGAAAAGGCGTCGTCCCAGCCGACGATCGTCACGCAGTGGTCGCAGGGAACCTTTTCGTAGGTATAATGCGCGAAGACGACAGGGTCTGAATCCGTAAAAGTGAGATAGGGCCGGCTGCTTTCATCCTGCAGCAGGGTTTCCGGGGGCTCGCCGAACCGGTCCGACATCAGGATCACGGCCAGCTGACCGCGGTCGTACAGATCAAGGTTATAAGTGTCTTCCGGCATACCGTTCAGGCGCAGCCGGATTCTGACCGCGTTCCTCAGCTCCTCCGCCGAAAGCCCCGCCGTGTCAATGTCCTTCGCCCGGATGCCGATATACCAGTCCTTCTCCTCCTCCGAAGCCGCGGCGTTGTCCTTCAGTATTTCCCGCAGGGTCTCCCGGACGGCCTCCCCCGAAGGCCCCGGCATGGTATAGTCCGCGCGGAAGTTGATTCCGACCGACCGTCCGGCCAGCAGTTCCGACTTGATGGCTTCCGTGGCCGCGGAATTGTATACATAATTTCCCTCTCCGTCGTCCAGCGCGGGTGATGGCAGAATGTTGGCGTGCTTCAGCTCGTAGTCGAAATAAAAGCGTTCCTCCTCCGGAAGGCTCCAGTCTCCCTCCCGGTCCTTCGTTCCGTCGCTGTTGACGTACGGCGCGGTCTTTTCCCGGAGGATGCCGACGCCGGTCGACAGGCTCGTCGTGGCCAGATAGTAGTTCCCGCCGCAGTTCAGCGGTTCCTCGTCCGTTCCCTCCAGAAGATGAAGTCCTTCCCCCGCCTGGCCCGGATAGTACGGATATCCGTCTTCCGGATACTCGTTCAGTTCCGGCAGTGCCCTGGCGGTGAACCAGGCCAGATGCTTTTCGGAAAGATCCATATCCTCGCCCGTTTTGCTCCTGTATTCCTCCGCCGTCATGCCGAGGGAATTCAGAATGCTGGTCTCGCTCGCCGCGACGGTTGCGAAGCTCCAGCAGGTTCCCCAGGGATCCTGGTCCCTGACCGGCGTGACGGTTCCGCGCTCTCTCAGATCAAACCGCACGGGAAACGTGTCGGCGATGGATTTCCAGTTCATTTCACTGTAGATGTCGTCCACGTCCTCCCCGGTTTTCATCAGGTGCCCTGAGGACGCCTCCAGCTCGCTGGCGAGACGGTCCAGCTTTTCCGCCGTGCCGGCTGACATGTCTCCGGCGGAAGCCGTTGAAAGGATCATGGCTCCCGCGAGAAGCGGGATCAGGAAAAACCGGATGATCTTCATATTCGGAAACCTGCCTTCCTTCAGAATCACAGATCCGGGCGGCGATCCCGGGACAACCGGTTCCGGCCGGACGCGTCCCCGCCGCGCTCGGAACGCCCGCTCATGTTTTTCCCCTTCCGGCTGTCCGGACCGCCGCAGACCGTTCTTCAAATCGTGATGATATCCGTTATTGTTTCGCTGCGTCCGCTCTGTAATCCTTCCGTCCGTCTCCCGGCTCCCGGCCGCTTTTTCAGCGGATTCCGGAAGCGGGTTGTCCGCTGTCTGAACCGGTTGACGAATCGGTAAAACGGATGTAAGATGAAAACAGATAAATTTCAGAAAAAGGAGTGATCCGGAAATGCGCAAGGCTGTGGCACTGGTGATGATTCTCCTCCTGCTGTGCGGATGCGTCGGAGCAAACGCGGCGGCGGACCGGATGATTACCATCAAAAACACCGACCTGACCGTTGAGGCCGGGAAAAAGATCAAAATTGAAGCGGAGGTAATCTACGTCCAGTTTGACGCGCCGAGGGTGAAGTTCGGCTGGGAATCCTCCGACGAGAAAGTCGCGAAGGTGAACAACGGAACGGTTACGGGCGTCGGCGCGGGAACCGCGGTCATCACGGCCTTTGCGAAGGACGATCCCTCCGTTAAGGCTTCCGTGAACGTGACGGTGGTCAGCAAA